>DAOUSD010000246.1 GCA_030627405.1 Deltaproteobacteria bacterium | reverse complement strand
TAGATATCGTTAAGAAAGAACCCGCTAAGATGTTGTCATTGTTTATTAAGGGCTTGTTGAATTGTTACTGATGTTTTCAGTCAGGGCACGTTCTTTCTTTACGATATGTTATACGTGAGTTTTTCATGTTTTTAATTTGATCACATCTGAAACTGAAGCGCACAGGCTGTCAGGAAGCTTCGGACTTCAGCCTTTAACCTTCAACCTTCAAACCTTATGTGAAACCATGAAACCTATTGTTGCAATTGTTGGCCGCCCGAATGTCGGCAAATCCACTTTTTTCAACCGCATTACCAGATCAAGAAATGCCATTGTCGACGATTCCCCTGGTGTCACAAGAGACCGGAATTGCGGCCATGCTACCTGGGATGACGTTGCTTTCACCCTGGTTGATACAGGAGGTTTTTTGAGTGATGATAAGGATGATTTTGCAAATGAAATCCGCTTTCAGGTACTCCAGGCCATAGAAGATGCTGATGTTATAATTCTCCTGTTTGACGGCAAAGCAGGGATATCACCCTATGATAGAGATATTGTCGAAATTCTCCGTACAACGGAAAAACCGGTTTTTTATGCTGTTAATAAAATAGACGGTCTTGAACAGGAAACAAATCTTTATGATTTTTACAGCCTTGGTATAGAAAAATTGTATCCTGTTTCCGCTGAACACCGCTATGGTATTCATGATTTTCTCGACGATCTGATACTTGCATTTCCAAAATCCGACTCAGTGCAAACAGAAAATATGATAAAGCTCGCTGTCGTGGGCAGACCGAATGTCGGCAAATCATCTCTCATAAACCGCATTCTGGGTGAAAAACGCCTGCTTGTAAGCGATATTCCGGGAACAACTCGCGATGCAATTGACTCTGTCTGCAATATTAACGGAAAGCCATATCTTCTTATAGATACCGCCGGCATCAGACGTAAAGGAAAAGTATCAAAGAAAATTGAAAAGTTTTCGATAATCAAAGCTTTAAGGAGCCTTGACAGATGTGATGTTGCCCTTATCGTCATGGATACCAACGAGGGAATTACCGAACAGGACATAAATATCGCAGGATATGCTTTTGAGAGAAAATGCGGCTGTATAATGCTGCTTAACAAATGGGATCTTGTTGAAAAAAACAGTAAAACCGCAAAAAAATTTTATGAGCAATTAAGAATAGAGTCAAAATTTTTAAGTTTTGCACCAGCCATTACTATCTCCGCTCTTACCGGTCTGAGAGTTCCGAGGATATTCACGTATGTTGATGAAGTTTACAACCAGTATGCATCACGTATAACAACCGGTCAATTAAACAGGATAATGGAACTGGCAGTCAAAAAAAATGAGCCTTCACTCTTTCGGGGAAAACGGCTTAAGTTTTATTATGCTGCCCAGGTGACTGCAAAACCGCCTACTTTCGTCTGCTTTGTAAACTATCCTGATGCAGTTCATTTTTCATATAAGAGGTATCTTATCAACCAGATCCGTGAACGCGCCGGGTTAGACAAAACCCCCATCAGATTGCTCTTCCGCCTGCGGACAGGCCGGATAGAATTCGACAAAAAGAAACGATAAGGAAGGTTAATCAGAAATTTGAAAACTCAAAAGCAACTTGTTAACAATCAGAGGTGGCGGGCATTAAAATTTAAAACGACTGAAGAGGCATAGCGCCATCTTTTATTTTGAGTATTTCCTCATGGATGCGGATAACGCAAGGGTAAAACTCGCTTTGGGGAAACAGAATGCGATCTGGGTGAAACGCGACCTGAATGGGAAACCTGCCCCTGCCCCATTTCCGGCAGTGGTGCAGGAAGCACTTCACAAGGCGATCTTTAAAAAATAGAAAAAGGGAACGATTTTTGGACATCTTTGAATACCAGGCGCGAAAAGCCGCAGATGCATCAAGACCTCTTGCGGAAAAAATGCGACCAAAAAGCCTTGAAGAATTTGTAGGTCAAAAATATGTTGTCGGCAAAGGCAGCCTTATCCATAACGCCATTGAAAAAGACCGGATTTTCTCAATGATTTTATGGGGCCCTCCAGGATGCGGCAAAACGACTCTCGCCGGAATAATCGCGGGTGAAACAAAATCTTATTTTGTCCATTTTTCCGCTGTCCTTTCAGGAATAAAAGAAATAAGATCTGTTATTGAAGAGGCAAAAAATCAGCAAAAGCTTTATAGAAAAAAAACCATTCTCTTTGTAGATGAAATACACAGATTCAACAAGGCGCAACAGGATGCATTCCTTCATCACGTTGAAAGCGGCTTGATAACCCTGATCGGAGCTACAACTGAAAACCCCTCCTTTGAAGTTATAGCGCCCCTTTTGTCAAGATGCCGTGTAATTGTTTTAAAGACTTTTTCGCAGGATGACATCCATGCCATAATTAATAGAGCGCTTAAAGACAAAGAAAGAGGTCTTGGGAATTTAAACCTTGTTTTATCAAAAGATGCCATCGCATATCTTATACAAATAGCAGATGGAGATGCACGTACAGCTTTAAATAACCTTGAAATAGCAGCTTCCCTTCTATTGGCGGAAAGTGATACTTCAGATAAAAAGGAAAAGCAGCATGTAAGTATAAAAAATTTAGAGTCTGCTCTTCAGAAAAAGAGTCTTGTTTATGACAAATCCGGTGAGGAGCACTATAATCTTATTTCCGCGTTTCACAAAAGCCTGCGGGGAAGTGATCCCGACGCAGCTCTCTATTGGCTCGAACGTATGCTTCTGGCAGGCGAAGACCCGTTGTATCTGGCTCGCAGAATGGTAAGATTCGCTTCTGAAGATGTAGGAAACGCTGATTCTAATGCGCTCGAAGTTGCTTTGAACGCCATGGAAGCATTTAGATTTCTTGGCTACCCGGAGGGCGAACTGGCTCTCGCTCAGGCAGCCGTATATCTTGCCACCGCGCCTAAAAGTAACAGCATATATCTGGCCCTCAGAAAAATTAAAGACGTTGTCAAAAGTACAGGTACGCTGCCTGTTCCTCTACATATAAGAAATGCTCCCACAGGGCTGATGAAAGAACTGGGATACGGAAAAAGTTACAAATACGCACATAATTTTAAAGACGCATATATTCACCAGGAATATTTGCCTGAAGAGCTACAAAATCAGCGATATTATTCCCCAACTGACAGGGGTTATGAAAAAATAATAAAGCAAAGATTAGAGAAATGGCTCAGCCTGAGGAGCAATGCAGGAAATAAAAACGAAAACTAAAATCTTATTGTTTATCATTTTCTGTTATGATAGATTATTTTTAATAAAAAATCGGCATGGCAAAGCATTTATCACAAGCATTGAGAAGAGCGACAATAACATATGCTAAACATATTAAATAAAATGGATAAACTCGATATTCCAGTCAAACATCGTACAAAGGAAATAATATTCTCTATACGCAAGTTAATGCAGGCAGGAGAGTTTTACACCAAGGAATTAAACAAAAAATACCAGGTAAGCTCGCCGCAACTTAATTGTCTTCTATCATTATACGAAAATGGTCCCCTTCCCCCTTCCCAGATAGCCAAGCATATAATGGTTAAATCAAGCACGGTCACCGGAATTGTTGACCGGCTGGAACAAAAAGGTCTTGTGAAAAGGTTCAGAAATTCACCTGATAGACGAATTATTACCATAGAACTCACAGATTCAGGCAAAAATCTTGCCAAGCATGCCCCGCCTCCCATCCAGCAGAAAATTATTGACGGTCTGAAAAAACTATCTAAAAATGAATTAGATCAAATAATTTTTTCTCTCACAAAACTCACCGATATGCTTGACGTACAAGATCTAGATGTCGAATAAAACCTTATAAGCCTATCCAAAATCCATTTCATTAGAACTCTAACTATTTCGACCTGTGCGGTTAGCTTTTAGCCATTAGCGGTTAGCTTTTGGATAAAACTGTTCAACATCCTCTTTACCTCATTGACCTGTTGTTTAAGTTCTCTAAAATCTCTCATTTCCACTCCTTTTTAATGCTAACGGCTAACCGCTAATGGCT
>DAOUSD010000273.1 GCA_030627405.1 Deltaproteobacteria bacterium | reverse complement strand
TAAGAAAAAAGAGGCACTTTTGTATATTTTTGGGGTGCAATACAAAAAAGTAATTAATAAGGAACAGGGAATTATGAATGTCGAAGGAACGGGACAAATTTGATCTTGAGGAACGGCTAATCGAGTTTGCAGTACGTGTTATTCGGACGGCAGAGTCATTGCCGAAAACAAAAACAGGGAATCATATTGATCTCGATTTTTGTTAAAAGTATAGGCATTGCCAAAAAGAACGAGGATAAAACTTCATAATTCGACATTCGATATTAAATCAGCATGTTAGATGTAAAACATCCTTTATCTAAAAAATGTCACTTTTTTGTATTGCACCCTTCATCAACGGTACAAAAGCATGAAGGCCGAATTTCCAATTTCAATGTTTCGTGAAGGCTTACAACTAATCATGCTGTCGGTAATTTTGCCGGGCCTGCCTTTTCTTGGCATTATCCTTGCCGGTCTTCCCGTACAACGCTATCTGGAATTTCCGCCTGAAACACAATATATAGACCATGCGCCTTTTTCCTGGATTGCCTTTACAGGTTATAGCGTATTTATTGTTGCTGTAATATTATCGATATTTATAAAAATTTTCAGAAAAGGAAAACAGGTCGCTCCAAAACCCACTGAGTTTTATCCATTTCCGTGGTGGGGATGGCTTGGAATATTTACAGGTTTGACAGCATGGTTCCTTGCATGGACTCGTTTACCCTGGTTTGCAGTATTTCAGCCCCATACATTTACTCCCTTATGGCTCTCTTTCATACTTGTCATAAATGCGCTTACATATAAACGTACGGGAAACTGCATGATAATTAATCGTCTGAAATACTTTGTCATGCTTTTCCCTGTCAGCGCAGCGTTCTGGTGGTTTTTTGAATATTTGAACCGTTTTGTCCAAAACTGGCAGTATACCGGTGTACATTTCAGCTCTTTGGAATACTTTTTTTATGCAACAATATCTTTTTCAACCGTTCTTCCGGCAGTTCTTGGAACTCGCGAATGGATACAAAGTTTTTCATGGGTTGAAAAATGTAATAATTTAATTCCCTTCGACATTTCTCAGTCAAAGTCAATTGCAATATCCCTTTTTATTGCATCCAGCGCAGGCCTGGTTGGAATAAGTATCCTGCCGGATTATCTTTTCCCTCTCCTCTGGACATCTCCGCTTTTAATTATAGTATCCCTCCAGATTCTGTCAGGAGAAAACCATGTTTTTTCAGATATTGCACGGGGAGACTGGCGTCTGGTTATATCATCAGCCCTGGCTGCATTATTCTGCGGGTGTTTTTGGGAAATGTGGAACTACTTCAGCTTAGCCAAATGGATATACAACGTTCCATTTGTTCAACGATTTCAAGTGTTCGAAATGCCTATTCATGGTTATGCGGGCTATCTTCCTTTTGGGCTTGAATGCTCGTTAATTGGAAAAATCCTGGCTCGAATTTCTCGCAAGCGGGGTTTGTAAATTTTCGTTAGCGAGCCCTTAATTCAATATTCAGAAATTTGAAAACTCAAAAGCAACTTGTTAACAATCAAATGAAGACGGGGAATTATGGTGGATGGTTTTTACGGCAGACTGCTGAAAATTGATCTTACAAATAAAAAATATAGTATTGTCCCTATAAAGGATGAAATCTTCCTTAAATACCTGGGAGGAAAGGGGCTGGCTTCATATTTTCTATATAAGCTGAACCCTGGGGGCGTAGATCCTCTTTCTCCTGCCAACTGCCTGATTTTTGCAACCGGGCCTGTTACAGGCAGCATTATATGGGGCTCATGCAGGTACGGAGTCTTTACCAAGTCGCCTCAGACAGGATTCTACTCTGAGTCCTACGCCGGAGGTAAAGTCCCGGAAGCTATAGATTCAACAGGTTTTGACGCCATAGTTATAACAGGGAAAATTGACAGGCCCTCTGTTCTTGAAATTCATCCAAAAGGAGCTGTTTTTCATGATGCTCGCGATATCTGGGGCCTGGACACATTTGAAACTGAAGATACAGTAAACAAACTATTCGGGCAGAAGGCTCAGGATAAAGATAAATGCGGCTCCGTAGTAATCGGCCCGGCAGCGGAGAATCTTGTCCGATTTGCGGTCATTCAAAACAATTACTGGCATTCTGCAGGGAGGACAGGAGTTGGAACAGTCATGGGCTCAAAAAAGCTCAAGGCAATTATATTTAAGGGCGATAAAAGGAGGTCCCTGTTTGACAAAGAAAAAGTAATAAAACTTTCAAAACAAATAGCCTTAGAAGGAAAAGACAGCCCTTCTGTTCGTACTTACAAATCCTGGGGAACTCCAAGTATGGTCAAAATAATGAATAAGGCCAAAGCGTTTCCTACGAAATACTGGTCTGAAGGATTCTATGACAAATGGCCGAACATCAGCGCAGAAGCTCTTCATAAGCAATGCAGCGTTAAGCCTCATGCCTGCCCAAAATGCTTTATAGCATGCGGTAGAAGGACTACTGTCCTAAACGGCCGTCATGCAGGGCTTAAACTGGAGGGGCCGGAATATGAAACTATTTATGCCTTTGGCGGCATATGCATGATAGACAGTATTGAAGAAATTGCCTATTTAAATGATATCTGCGACAGAATGGGAATGGATACAATTACGGCAGGTAATCTCTGCGGATTTACAATCGAGGCTGCAAGAAATAAAAAGATAGATTTTAAAATAGACTATGGGGATGTGGATGCAATCGCCGATCTTTTAGAAAAAATCGCTAAAAGAAAAGACATAGGTGATATCCTTGCAGGAGGAATCAGACATGCTGCAAAAGAATGGGACATGGAAGACATAGCTGTTCATGTGAAGGGTTTAGATCTGCCCGGTTATGACCCCAGAGTTCTAAAAGGCTGCGGACTTGCATTTGCAACTTCTGACAGAGGTGCATGTCATTTAAGGGCCACCTTTCATAATCCGGAATTAACCGGATTGATCGATCCTGAGATTATACAGGGAAAGGCTAAGCTCTTTGTTGACTTTGAAGATCGCCTAACCCTGTTTGATGCCCTGATTTTATGCAGATTTTACAGAGACCTGTATCCATGGAAAAGGATAGGTCAAATAATTAACGCAATAACGGGACTGAATGGAGATAAAACTTGTCTTCAAAAAAGTGCGGCGGAAATTTCAAACATAGTTCGCAAATTTAATATACGCGAAGGTCTAAAGCCCGAAGATGAGAACCTTCCGCAACGCCTGTACAAAGAACTGCTCAAAACAGGACACAGCATTAAAGAAAAAGAGCTCAAGGCTATGCTGAAGGATTATTACAATATCCGTGGTTGGGATAAACCCTATTCCCGCTCTTTATAGAGCTTCATACGTAAGGTAAACATGACGGCTATGATTTTATGAATTGATTCATGTATTGCAAGAAATATCTTGCTATGATAAGGAACGGGGATAAAATAACTTCCTCAACTATGCATCACAGCATCAGGCCACCTTTGCCCGATCTCAAATCACAAAAATATCAAAATAGCCCGCTATTCCATCAACTTTTGTGATTTGAGATCGAACAAATCTGACCCAAAT
>DAOUSD010000093.1 GCA_030627405.1 Deltaproteobacteria bacterium | reverse complement strand
ATGATATCAGAAATAAGCCGCCTGGATATGGTGAAGATCATGATATGGAAGATGAGATAAGAAGCTCAATGCTGGCACGTGGCAAGCAGCCCAACTTATCCTTTTTCGCATTTACCGCAACACCAAAGGCAAAGACGCTGGAAGTTTTCGGCCAAACCGGCAATGATGGAAAACCTGCTCCGTTTCACCTTTATTCCATGAGACAGGCTATTGAAGAAAACTTTATCCTTGATGTGTTAAAAAACTACACTACCTATAAGACCTATTTCAGACTGTCAAAAGCCATTGAAGATGACCCCGATATTAACAAGAAAAAGGCAAGCAGGGCAATAGCCAGGTTTCTCGCACTTCATCCCCATAACCTGGCTCAGAAAACCGAGGTTATTATTGAACATTTCCGGCAATGCGTTATGCCCAAGATAGGCGGGAAAGCAAAGGCAATGGTTGTCACCTCATCCAGGCCCCATGTTGTGCGGTATAAAAAGGAATTTGATAAATACATTAAAGAAAAAGGCTATACCGACATCAAGACACTGGTTGCATTTACCGCTTTTACCGACAGAGACACGGGCATTTCCTATACCGAATATGAAATCAATAAATTTAAGGAAAAAGAACTGCCGGCAAAGTTCGCTACAAATGAGTATCAAATACTGCTGGTTGCGGAAAAGTACCAGACAGGTTTTGACCAGCCGTTGCTCCATACCATGTATGTGGATAAAAAACTGTCCGGCGTAAGAGCTGTGCAGACCCTTTCGCGCTTGAACAGAATATATCCGGGTAAAGAAGATACGTTTATTCTTGATTTTGCCAATGAAGAGCAGGAGATATTAGATGCATTTCAGCCCTATTATGAGCAGACTACGCTTTTTTCGACAACCGATCCGAACAAACTCTACGACCTGAAAAACAAACTCGAAGAATTTCAAATCATTTGGCAGTCTGAAATCGATGCTTTTTCCAAAATCTTTTTCAAATCACGTAATTTGCGCAGCGCAAAAGACCATGCAATGCTTAATTCTTATATCGATCCCGCGGTTGACCGCTTTCAGGTCATTAAAGACGAAGATAAGCAGGAAGATTTCAAACATACACTGACTGTTTTTATCCGGCTTTATGCATTTTTGTCACAGATTATGCCGTTTGCGGACATGGAATTGGAAAAGTTTTATGCATACGCCCGCCTTCTGCTCAATAAGCTGCCGAAGCGGGATATTTCGGATAGATTTAAAATCCACGATGAAGTGGCTTTGGAATACTACAGGCTGCAAAAAATAAGAGAAGGCACAATTGTCCTTGAAAAAGACAGCGGGAGTGAGCTTCATCCAATAATGGAGGCAGGGACAAAAAAAGAAAAAGGAGAATTAGCCAGGCTCTCGGAGATCATTGAAATCTTAAACGATAAATTTGGAACGAATTTTACTGATGCTGATAAATATTTCTTCACTCAAATTGAAGAGGAACTGGTTGCGAATGAAAAATTATCAGAGCAGGCCAAAAACAACAGCATTGGTAATTTTAAATTCGGTTTTGAAGATATGTTCCAAAATAAATTGATAGAAAGAATGGACAGTAACCTGGATATATTTACAAAAATTATGGATGACAAAACCTTTGGAGATGTTGTGAAGGAATGGATGCTGTATAAGGTTTATCATAGGCTCAATGAAATATCGCCGGGAGTAAAGGAAACCCAAGTTCATACAATTTTACATACATAATCCGACCCTGTTTGAAGGTAAACGATGAAGAAGATAAAGGATCTGCCTGCTCATAATCGCCCACGGGAAAAACTAAAGGAAAGAGGTGCATCCGCCTTAACTGATGAGGAACTGGTGGCCGCTATTCTTGGGCGGGGTGTTGAGGGACAAAGCCTTTTTACTATATCCAAAAGTGTTGCTAAACTGATCCGCAAGCATAAAGAAGATTTATCTGTTGAACATCTCACGGCGGTGCGAGGCATGGGCCTGGCAAAGGCGGCACAAATTCTATCCGCCTTTGAACTGGCAAAACGGCATCTGATTAAAGATACTGTAAAAATAACAGGAGCCCAGGATGTGATGCCGCTTCTGGCTGATATTGCCGATAAAAAGCAAGAACATTTTGTCTGCATTTCCCTTAATGGCGCTCATGAAGTCATTAAAAAAAGGATTGTAACCATCGGTCTGGTGGATCGCAGATAGGTGCATCCGCGCGAGGTTTATGCGGATGTCATCTCCGATAGAGCTGCCGCAGTAATCTTTGCACATAACCATCCTTCGGGTGATCTGAAAGCGAGCGACAGTGATCTGAAAATCCATGAACAACTTACTGAGGCAGGAAAAATACTTGGGATTCGGATTCTCGACCACATCATAGTAACTAAAAAGGGATATTTCAGCTTCCAGAAAGCCGGGTTGATCGGTTAACATAGAGCGAAGCCTTGGGACGTTATGTGAAATATTGACATTTAAGACATCATATTACAGCAATCTATTTGTGGCTGCCATGTCTGCGGCTGTTTTCGTGGCCCATGCCGGTCCTGACAGCAAGACAGAAGCATTTTGCAAAGAAATTATCTCCTGGCAAAAACCAATTTATACTTTTGAAAGTGATTACAACAAGAATCTTGTTGAAATGGGTGCCAGGCCGGTAAACATGGACAATGTTTTCCTGTGGGCAAATATTTTGGCAGTAAATATTGGCAAATAGTGGAGGACGAATAGCTCTGGGGACCTCAAAAAAGACGTAACGTCTCGATTTAAGCAGGAAATTTTGAAAGGTTTCGATCTTAAGTGCTTTTCATGGATTGTTTATTAAGTGGAGTTGCGCCTCGGCTGCGAGTTCGATAGCGATCATCTTGCGTTTTGATTTGTCTGTTGGCCATCCGATAATATTCGCATGTCGCGGATGTGGTTCAGGATCTGCTTCAATTTTTAAGTCTTGCTTTAGAATACTTGACGCGACAATTTCTGCCCGCCCCAATAATTTTTTATTTAGTATTTCAGCTACATGTAGCCGACCTATTTCATTAATTTGTTGGCAAGTCAGACTTTTGGTTCGGTATACCGAAACTTCACCATTTTGGTTCGGCATAAAGGCATTATGCCTTATTGTTTTATCAGCTCTATACCACTTTTTCTGTAGAATAAAGCGCGTAAGGCATTCTAATGGAGATGTCGTATCTTGCAATTTCATACTACTCTATGGGACAAGCGCCGAATGCAATGACGAATAATTTCAGGCAATTCATCAGCAAAATATTCAGTCCCATGTATTCTGTTGCTTTTACCAAACATTCCAGCATAGGTGATGAGATTGTTACCACCAACACTAATCACAAATACAAAATGCTTTTCCCTATACCATTCAAATGTTATTTCACCATCTGGTTCAGCCGAAATTTCTGGCCTTGACAAAGAAGAAGGCATCATTCTTAGCAACTTACGCGCTTTGGAATATGTTTCACGGGATATCGGCATAGCTCCGTAACCATCCCAGTTTGCTTCTAAACATTCCTCATATACCTTCTCAAGTTCTTCAAGCGCGAGCTCAGTCCAATCGATTATTCCTTTTAAATCTAATGAAACAGTTTTTCCGACAACCTTGGACGTGTCAGAATAAGCCTTTTTTGAGATAGAAAATGTGTTGTTCTTACCATCAATCGTTTGCAATGACAAAAAACCAGCCAAATCCTTCATAAAAGGACCTTTATAATTCCGGCCGCCATTTCCCGCGCTCATGTCAGGATCGTAAACGCTATTGCTTGTGCTTAGGGCTTGTTCCATTAATTAACTCTCCAAGGCTTTTACAAAATTCAAAAACTCGTGACAAAACTGTTCATATCCATCTAATAGTAAGGATAAATTCGACTTATGTTTATCCACTGCCCCGGCTTCATAGTTATAATTGAGATTTACAAAATCTTTCTTTTGCGTAACATTGATGGATCGAGTTAAGCCATGTACGTTCTCAATGTTATAATTTGAACTCATCCACGTTTGATAAGTTTTAGTTTGCAATGAACTTTCAATGACATTTATCTTATTAGTGTCAAAGAAATCTAAATAAGTAGTTGGATTGCTGACTTTTTTCGTCAAAGCGTCAGTTTTGGTTTCCATTTCAGCAAGAAGATCACAGTTGATATTCACTCCAACAGCCTTGAGCGGAGTATAAGGTAACTTTTCGTGGTAAACATTGAAAATACTCAAGAGCCTTGTATCGGTAATATTTTCAATTCCTGTTTCCATTATTTGTAATCTATTCATTTCCACAGTGAATTTGAGATTCTGAAATTGAAGATGTCTAATTACAGAAATATCGGGTGGTGATTGGTCATCTGGTTTCCCCAAATTGAGTTCACATACTGTGTTTAAAAATTTTGGAGAAACTATTGCAGGATTAAAGCTTCCTAAAGCAACTAAGGTAATAAAATTATAATCTATTTTCATAAGACATTGTCCCAGAGTTGATTGGTTTTCTGCTTATATTTATATATTCGGCTGCTAAATAAGAAACTGAAATTTGAGGACAGCGAAAAAATATTCAATTTTTTGAATTCGTTATAGTTTGTGAAAAAAATGCTGTCAATATATTTATCATAAGGCCCTTTTCCGGTTAGGAAACCAGGGGGACATCCAAACAGTGGGTATGCTTGGTGTTGTGTTTTGAACAGTGAATAAGTTGAATGCGGTTTTTGACCATATCGCTAATTTTTACCAAATTTGGATTTGGGCAACAGCCCGTTGATTCATAAAAATTTCGGGTTAACGGTTGGCTGCGAAAGTATAATTACCCTTAAAAAATTCCTCTACATACCAGTCTATCTGGCGGTCATCAGACAGTACCATGTCCAGAAGGCGGACAGATCCGAGCAACCTGCCTATCATGTCCAGTTTTTCCTCAATAAGAGACTGATCAAACTTTTTTAATTCACCCCTGACCATATCGCCTTTTTGCTCTACCTTGAACAACAGCTTTTTGAGAATTAATGTAATTAGAGTTGCCCTTCTGGACCTCCTGCCTATGTCGGCAGCTCCTCCTTTGAAATAAAAGGTGATATAGTTATCATTTACGACAGGACCGCAATATGTATCAATTGTTGCGAAGTGGTATCCCAGACGTGAGTTGAAATTTAAGTATTCACCCGAAATGACGGCGTAATTTGGCCCTCCCATGCGGCCTTCTTTTAATGGGTCCCGAAATACCGATTCTGCAACAATAGAAGCAAACCCACCCCAGTTTATTCCTATATCGCCGGACCACTCTACGCCTTTGTGAGTCATTCCATTTAGCAATGCTTTGAAAGGTACGGAAATTACATCTTCTTTTTGCGCTTCGCGCTCTTCAGTACCGATCGAGAGACCGCTTCCCAGGTCAACGACGTAAATGCTTAGAGGTAAAGAGGTATAAAGGCGGATAGCGATATTTTCTTTAGATTTAATAGCATCACTGATCCAGAACATTTTACACATTGACATCTCATGCGCAAAACGGATTATATCGTGGATTGTCCTGCAGGAATCCGGATTAAAATTATCCTGCTTGGGATCTAAAAGATTTAAAGGTGCAATCTTTTTCAGGGCTGCCTGGGCCGCCTTGTATGTTGGGCTCCCCTTCATTGGATTGATAGCTTTTTTTTCCTTTAAAAGCTTTTCTACCCTTCCTTTATAAACGACTCTGTTAGTAGCATCGACTGTAATCTCGTCGCTATGTTCAATTACAGAGGTGGCATTATACGTTCCTACAAGTGTGGGTATTTGAAATTCTCTGGCAACAGAAGCCATGTGTCCTGCAACGCTTCCCACATCGGTAACGATTGCCCTGGCACGTCCCATTACAGGAACATAGCGGGGTGATGTTTGATGGGCTATCAAAATGGCGCCTTTGGGTATATCATAAAGATTGTGATCTGATTTCAAAACATAGGCAAGACCTGAGGCGGTCCCCTCTGAAGCTGAAGCGCCGCCTTTAATCAGGACAGGGTGATCAGCAATCTCTTCTTCGGAGAGATCCGGAGATGGTGTCGGCGTTTCTACAGGAATAAACTTTAACGACTTCTTCAAAGGCCGTGCCTGTAATATGTAGAGCCTGCTTTGCTTGTCTATGGCCCACTCAATGTCCAGAGCAATGCCATAGTGACTTTCCAGTTTTAAACCATAGTCAACCAGAGTCTTTATCTGTTCAGGCTCAAGACACGCTTTGTCCTTCAAGTCATCGGCTACAGCTTCATCCTTTGTTCCTCCTTCTACATCGGTTTTGCAAAGGGTTCCTTTGGTGGCGATTTCTGATTTTTCAATCTGTCCATTCTGTTTATTTACCTGGTAAAAGTCGGTGTCAGTTGAGCCATCCACTGCGCTGATCCCTAATCCCCATACGGCACTGATCATAATGACTGCATGGCGGCTGTCATTCGGGTCAATAGTGTACATAACGCCGCTGGCTTGCGCATCTACCATCATTATACAGGCAACGCTCATTATTACATCCTGATCCAGGTAGCCCTTTCTTCGGTGGTAGAAAAGAGCCCTCGGATTAAAAGTGCTTGCCACAACTTTTTTGTAGGCATGTATGAGATTTTTTTCGGTTACGTTTAAAACTGTGGAGTGCTGGCCGGCAAAACTGGCCTCAGAATCTTCACTGGTTGCGCTGCTTCTGACAGCGAGCCTTATATCTGATCCCAATTTATGCTTAAGTTCAATGGCTGCATTGCGCAATTCACTTTTTAGATCATCCGGTAGTTCAGCATTCAATATAAGAGACTGAATTTCCGGGCTGATTTT
>DAOUSD010000191.1 GCA_030627405.1 Deltaproteobacteria bacterium | reverse complement strand
TGGAACATGAAAAACTGGCTCAACTGGTCAAAACACTGGAAGAAAAATTCACAGTACTATATACTGTTAAAGAGTCACTTGATCAGATAAAGAAGAGAATACTTCCTAAATCATAATACCCCTTCCCCATTACTAGCCTCCTAAAAGCTTGCTCAAAAGCCGGCTTGGCGCGAATTTATTTTCATGTTTCGCCATTTCCCCATTTTTCATCAGGTGATTGACTTATAAACCAGATCTGGCATGATGACCTGAATTTACAGTATATTTCAGGATCACGGCACACAAAACATTCCTCGCACAAATATATACTATGCTTAGAACACATAATTTCTGTTTCGCGGTCAGGATGATTTATACATTTTCCCATAGCTAACTCTATTTTCTTTGTGTTGAGGACGAATATATTTAATATTATTTTCTTATACCAATTCTAATATAAAAAAACATATTATGAAAGAGTTTTTCAAAGTAACCGATTTAGAGCATACACTCAAATATTCCGCCGTCTTTCCCAATGTCGGGACTGAATTTATTGAGCTGTGTGAAGCGTTTGAAAGAATCCTCGCTGTTGACATTGTTTCCGACATTAATCTGCCTGCTTTTGTTCGTTCTACTATGGATGGCTATGCAGTTAAAGCTTCATCTACTTTTGGCGCAACTGAAGAAAATCCCGCATATCTGACAGTCAAAGGTACAATTGATATGGGTAAACCCGCCGGCCTTTCAATAGGTTCCGGCGAGGCTGCTAAAATTTCTACAGGAGGAATGTTGCCCGATGGTTCAGACAGCATTATAATGGTTGAATACACGGAAATTATAGATAAAACAACTATAGAAATATACAGAAGTGTTGCCCCCGGCCGGCATGTATTAGTAACAGGAGAAGATATTAAAAAAGGAGATAATATACTCTCGTGTGGCCGGAGACTTAGGCCTCAGGAAATAGGATTGCTTGCCGCTTTAGGCAAGGATTCAGTAAAAGCATATAAAAAACCGGTTATTGGTATTATTTCTACCGGAGATGAAATAGTACCAATAAATAATATACCTGACAAAGGCCGGATTCGCGATATAAATACTTATACTCTATCAAGCCTGGTACAGAAAGCAGGTGGTAGACCTGTCACTTATGGAATCGTCGGGGATGATTTTGACGCTCTTTTAGAGAAGTGTTCTATCGCGATTGCTCATTCGGATATGGTTTTGATTTCAGGAGGCAGTTCCGTTGGAACACGGGATTTGACGGTAGAAGTACTTTCCTCTTTGCCGGGCTCGGATATTATGGTCCATGGAATTTCCATAAGCCCAGGCAAACCGACAATTTTGGCCAAGACCGATGGTAAAGCCATCTGGGGTTTGCCTGGCCATGTTGTATCAGCTATGATAGTATTTGAAATTGTTATCCAGCCGTTTATTGAAAAAATAAGCGGTCTTTCTTTAAAGTATAAAAAGGAATTAAGAATACCCGCACTGCTTAGCAGAAATATATCATCCGCTCAGGGACGTATAGATTATATGCGTGTCAGGCTGATAGAAAGAAACGGTATTAAGTGGGCTGAACCGGTTCTTGGCAAGTCAGGGCTCATAAGCAATCTGACAAAGGCCGACGGCCTCATCGAGATAGGAATAAATACGGAGGGACTGGATAAAGGCTCAAAGGTTTGGGTTATTCCGGTATAAAAAAATGAACAACAGTCGCAATATATATTTAAAGATGAAAACTCTAAAAGAGGCACGTGAAATCCTTTTCGATCTTTTTCCTTCAGATAAAGTTCTTCCGGGTGAATTTGTTCCGGTCCCCGATTCAGTAGGAAGGGTGCTTGCAGAGGCGGTAACGGCAAAGCTTTCATCGCCTCATTTTCACGCATCCGCTATGGATGGGATTGCAATCAAAGCTGAAAATACATTTGGAGCAAACGAATTAAGTCCAATGGAGCTCACAGTCGGGGAAAATGCATTCTTTGTCAATACCGGGAATATGCTTCCTGAAAATACAAATGCAGTTATTATGGTTGAACATATAAATGTTATAGATGAAAACAGTCTGGAAATCGAAGCACCGGCATACCCCTGGCAAAACGTTCGCAAGATGGGAGAAGATATAGTAGCAACAGAGCTGTTGTTCCCGCAAAACCATGTTATTACCCCCTATTGCCTTGGGGCGCTGTTATCCGGAGGCATATTTTCAGTTCCGGTAAAGAAAAAACCAAAAGCGCTTATTATTCCGACAGGCTCAGAACTTGTTGACTGGCGAAATGCTGTAATTGAAGATATTAAGCCGGGTCAGGCTCTTGAAACAAATTCGTTTGTCCTGGGCAAACTTATTGAATCCTGCGGCGGTTCTTTTATAAGGCATGAGATAATCAAAGATGATATGGAAAAAATAAAGGCTGCTGTTTATGATGCTATAAACAGCGACATTGACATTGTCCTTATTATGGGAGGATCATCCGCGGGATCAGAAGATTATGCAAAAAGCGTAATCAACGATCTGGGGGAAGTACATGTTCACGGTGTAACAATAATGCCCGGGAAACCGGTAATAATAGGCTCAGTAAATAACAAGCCTGTATTTGGCATGCCGGGATATCAGGTATCATCAATCGTGGCATTTGAGCAGTTTGTACGGCCTTTGATTTACAGGATGCTTGACCATGTGGACAATGAACGGACAAAATTACAGGCAGAACCCACACGAAAGATCGCATCAAAGCTTGGAGTGGAAGAATTCCTGCGCGTTAAGCTGGGTGTTGTTGGTGACAGGATTGTGGCAACTCCCTTGCCAAGAGGTGCCGGCTGTATAACCACTTTAACCAGAGCAGATGGGATTATTCGAATTCCAAATCATATAGAAGGATTAAATACTTATGAAAAGGTTGATGCGGAACTCTTGCGTCCCATGTCTTATATAAAAAATACAATTGTTGCGGTTGGAAGTCATGACAACTCACTTGACATTCTGGCCGACCAGATAAGGTCAAGACACGGCAATATTACACTTTCTTCAAGCAACGTCGGCAGTATGGGCGGATTGATGGCGATAAAAAAGGGAGTATGTCACCTTGCCGGCTCACATCTTCTAAACACTGAAGACGGTTCTTATAACATATCATACATAAAGAAATATCTGCCGAATATCAGTATAAGGCTTGTCAATTTTGTATTCAGGGATCAGGGGTTGATTGTAGCTCCCAGCAATCCCAAGAAAATACAAGGGATAGAAGATCTTAGCCGGGACGATATTGTGTTCATAAACAGACAAGCTGGATCGGGGACCAGGATTCTTCTTGATTACAGACTGCAACAGCTCGGCATTGAACCCCAGGCAATAAGAGGATATGAAAATGAAGAATATACTCACATGTCTGTGGCAGTTGCGGTGCTCAGCGGTGCAGCAGATGTGGGTTTGGGAATTTATGCTGCCGCAAAAGCGCTTAATCTGAATTTTATACCTGTTGTCACAGAACAGTACGATCTTGTAATTCCAAAAGAACATTTCGAGTCAAAAAATATCCGGATTCTGCTTGAAACCATAAACACCGCAAAATTTAAAAAACGGGTTGAAGCTTTAGGCGGATATCATACTGAGCGAACAGGCGAAATTATTGCGGTCCTGGACTAAGACTTGGGCTCAGTAGTTCCCTCGTCCCCCATTCTTCCAAAATACTCGCAACATAACTAATGCCTGAACGAAAAGTCATGTTCAGGCAAAATCCGAATATTGAAATCAGAAATCCGAAACAAATTCGAATACCAAATGATAAAATGACCAAAACTAACACATTGGAAATACAATGTTTTTATCATTAAAAAATTCGTATTTCGTATTTCGTGCTTCGAATTTCGAATTTCTGACCGAAAACAGGGGTTTTCGGTCAGGCACTAACCGAATGACAGCGGGCTGGGATCTCCCTGGCAGATGAATGCACCCCAATAGAATGGATGAGGGTGTTTGTACCTGATGGACATCTGGGCATTTTTAAGGGCTTTGGCACGTGGTTCTCCGGCTAATATGCGGCTGTAGAACTCCTCCATTAGTTCCCGGGTCTGCTGATCCGGCACCTTCCACAAACTCATCACCAATGTGTCGGCTTCGGCCAGAACAAAGGATCGCCTCAGTCCAAAAACACCTTCACCTGTGCGGACTTCTCCAAGGCCGGTTTCACAAGCTGAAAGCACTACCAGCTCCGTATCCAGGAGATCCATGCCGGTCACGTCTTCGGCAGTAAGCAGGCCGTCTTCGGCATCAGGTGGTGGGCTTTGGCCTTTGAGCCAGGTATTGACACCTGCTAATGCCAGGCCTGAACGGAGAAGGGGATTCTCAAGATTCAGTCCTGACAATCGTCCCATGCCGCCTGGTTCAGCAAAGCCAAAGGCTCCCAGTTCATGCTTTTCCTTATTGGGATCTCGCTCTTGATCCTTCAGAAAGAAGCCATGTGTGGCAAAATGGAGGATGCGTGGTGAACGGTATTTCTTGATCCGGGCCTCAAGGGCATTTCCTTTAAGCCATGGCCTTACACCCAGCATATTGCTGACACTAATGCCCTCTTTCTGTGTGCCAGGCAGATGTCCAAAATGTAAGCTGGATCGATCCAGGTCACGGGACTGGCGGCCATAGGGTCTGCCTCTTTGTGGCAGTCGCCCTTTGAAAGCCCATTTAATCCGACATTTTGAAACTTTTAGTCAATCTATTTTGAAAATATTCCCCCTTTTCTGTTTATTTTATTGCGGTGATTAACACCTGCCC
>DAOUSD010000213.1 GCA_030627405.1 Deltaproteobacteria bacterium | reverse complement strand
TGTCAAAACGCTTAAAAATATCTCAACCTACAGCAAGCCAATCCGCAAGCCGCGGTGAAAAAATTGCAAAAGAAAACAAATTAAAACTATTGAAAAATAAGTAATCAACATATCAAGGAACGTCCTGCAAGCACGCACGCAAGCACGTCCGTTCCTTAGGTTAAAGTTTCATATAGACAACTCTCTTTGCTTGCCAACAGAAATACGTAAATTCGCAAAAAAGATTTGATGGTAGATCCATTTGTTATAAGAAGCAAATTCTTCATCTGAATGTGATAGAGCCTCAAAAACCGAATATCCCCTTTCTTCCATATCCACAAGCAAACGCAACCCCCGCATTACCAGATCATCACTGTAAAAGAATATATTAAAGTTTGTAAACCTTTCCCTTATTTCATAATGAAGGGACATTATTCCATCTAAAACAATCACCTTACCAGGGCTGATTGATTTAAAACCACTGTGTTTGCCTGTTCTGTGATCATAAAGCGGCAGGTTGATTTTTCTACCATCATAGATAAGTTCTTTCATTGTTTCAATTAATAACGGCATGTCGGTAGATTCCGGATTATATCCACTTAATTTCCTGTCCCGCCTTGTTTTACGATCCAGAGAAAACCGTCAAGAGGTATATGCACAGTATTTATCCGGCGGTCGTTCAGATATTTTTCTAAATTTTTGCAAAACGCTGTTTTACCTAATGCAGCAGCTCCGGATACTGCAAAAACAAAGTCGATTATGGGTGCATACTTTTCTTTTTTATTAACAGCATTTCTTTTTATACAGTTTTGAAGGATGTATTTGTTGATATCTGAGTTTTTATCCATGTTTAACCTAAGATGAGCGATTAGCTCTTAGCAATTAGCTCTTATTATTTCAGATGGTTACCATCGATTCGATTTTCACCCATTGGGTGAAATGTTGACCTTTAGCAATATATTGAAATTATTGTGCTAACTGCTAAAAGCTAACTGCTAAAAGCTCAATTGAGGTTTAACCAACTTGGTTTTGCCGGGTGTAAGTTTTATCTTTTTTCCTTGTATGTTTAATAAAATCTGATTATTTCCTTTCCCCTCAACTGTAACTTTTATTGTTTTTTTTGTGAATTCAAAATTATACCATTTCTTCTTATGGCATATTCTAAAACCAAGATTGCTCCAGTGCTCAGGCATGTGTGGATTTATTTCAGGGATTTCGCTGCTAAAATCTATTCCCGCAAAATATCTCATAATAACGTCAAGTGTGCCCGCCATTACGCCGCAATGTATACCTTCGAGCGTAGTGCCTCCCTGTGTATCGAATATATCGCTTTTCAACGCTTCCATGAACCATTTCCATGGTGTGTCTGATGCGTGGGTATAGCTTGAAATCACGGCGTGTACTACTTTGCTGAGCGTAGATCCGTGACTTGTTCTCTTTTCGTAGTAGTCATAGTTGACTTTTAAAAATTCAACAGCATCATCAACCTGGTATCCCAGTTGTCTGAATATCCGGCCGATTTCATCAGGTGAAAGCACATAAAACATCATAAGGGTGTCGGCTTGTTTTGATACCTTATAAAAGTCTGGTGAATCTCCTTCGGCTCTCAAAATTCGATCCAATCGGTGTATCTCGCCGTATTTTTCACGATATTGATTCCAGTCAAATTCTTTCAAGTCCATATAACCGTCGAACTGGCTGATTACATTTTTATCTGATAAGATGACGTTCATCTTATTTGTAATTTCTTGCCACTTTTCTATCTCGCTGTTTTTAAAACCTGTCTTTTGGGACAGCCTTTCTACTATATTTTGTCCAAGCCCTTCTGTGAGTTCAATGGCTTTTCCAAGGAGCCATACCACCATAACATTCGTATATGCGTTGTCCTTTAGTCCATCTTCTTTAGAATCAGGGAGTTTTTCATGAAATTCGTCAGGCCCCATTACTCCTGAAATATGATATCTGTTCGAAGTTTCGTTATATTTTGCTATACTCGCCCAGAAACGGGCAATTTGAAGCATAATTTCTGCACCGTAATTTTCGAGGAATTTCCTGTCGTTTGCGTCTGAAACGTATCTCCATACATTGTAAAACACGGCAATTGAGACGTGCCTTTGTCTTCTGCTCAAATCAGAGCCCCATGAACCGTCTTTGGGATTATAATGAACCTCCTGGGTTTCCTCGCTTCCGTCATCTGCAGTCTGCCATGGAAACATGGCGCCCTGGTATTTGTTTTGTCTCGCATATTTAATTGCCGCGTCAAGGCGTCTGTACCTGTACATTAAAAGTGCGCGAGAGATTTCAGGAAAGTGGAGATTATAAAAAGGCAGAATGTAAAGCTCATCCCAGAATACGTGTCCCCTGTATGCTTCTCCGTGCAATCCTCTTGCAGTTATTCCCGCATCTATATTTTTGTTGTGTAAAGACGCTGCAACAAGCATGTGATACGTGTGAAGGCGGACGATCTTTTGCGCAAGTCTGTCACCGGTAATTTTGATGTCTGCTTTATTCCAGAGCGCCTTCCAGGCCTTTTTGTGCGGGCCATATATCTCTTTAAAGGTTTTTATTTTTGTTAAAATTTCCGTGGCGGATTTTTGGGGATTTGAGATATTCTTGTCAAGTGATGTATAAACACTGACGAGTTTTTCAACAGTATATGTATTGTTTTCAATGGCATCTATATTTATTTCTTCGGTTATGCCCGCTTTTTGCTGCAAGATATTTTTACTGACAAACATCGGCTTTTTGTTCTTATATACATTTATCCTTGAACCCATAACGACCTGGTATTTTGAACGAATGGTTTGAACGTGCAGGAAAATCGAATCCTTAGCCTTTCCACATGATACGCCTGAAAGATGTTTTGAATGCAGTTTGTGGTAGCGGGCAACGCCGTCATTGATAATATTCCCGTCAATAGAGGATCGTATGGTAATCGTATCCGAATAGTTGACAGGTGTAATATCATATTCTATGGCGCAAAGATTGGGAATTGCCATACTTGCAAGCCTTTTGCTGTGAATTCTTGTAATTCTGCCAAGTCCGTCCTTGCATACTATAGATCTTTCCATTACACCCTCTTTCATGTTGAGGGAGTGGGTGTAACTTATAAGTTCCATTTTTAACGGGCTGATAAAGCTCCCGCTTCCGACCGCAAATTCAATTAAAAGCCAGTTTGGGCAATTTACAAAGTCGTTGTTGTATATATTTCTACCCTGAATCTTTGTAGCCGGCTTGTTGTATATTCCGGCGATATATGTGCCCGGATAGTGGGTTTCAGAAGCTTTTTCTCCTTCAAAGCAGCCCCTTGTGCCAAGATAGCCATTCCCGATCGTTGTGAGCGTTTCTCTTAACTTTTCATCTTCAGGATCAAATTTGTTATAAGTAAGGTTCCAGCCGTCCTCCTCAATTGAGAGCTCAAACCAGTCTTTTATTTCTTTGATGCTTATTTCAGAAAGATCATGGATTACAATGTCTGCACCGCTCTGTTTAAGCGTCTCGCCTGCATTGTTTCGGTCTATTCCCAACGTCAGGCCGAAATTTCCTTTTCTGCCTGCCTGGACTCCGGAAATTGCGTCCTCAACAACCATGCACTCTCCCGGCATCAGGCCAAGGTTTTTTGAAGCTGTAACAAATATGTCCGGATCGGGTTTCCCCTTCAGATTAAGCTGTTGTGATACCTCACCATCGACTCTGGTTTCAAAAAGGTCTTCGATTCCTGCAAGTTGTAAAATCAACTTACCGTTACGGCTGGAAGATGCGACGCCGACTTTAATGCCTTTTCTCTTCAGGCGCTTAATAAATTTTATTGATGTTTCAAACACATCCGGGCCTTCACGGCGTAAAACCTTTTGGAAGTCGATGTTTTTTCTGTTTCCCATTCCGCAAATGGTTTCCTTGTTCGGAGGATCGCTATATTCTCCGAATGGGAATTCAATACCCCTTGATTTTAAAAAACTTTTTACGCCTTCCATTCTCGGCTTGCCGTCAACGTATTGCAGGTAGTCATTTTCCGGATCAAAAGGGACAAAAGGTTTATTTTTCCTTTTGGCGATTTTTTTTAAAAAAACGTTAAACATGCTTTCCCAGGCAAGCGCATGCACACGAGCTGTTCCGGTTACTACTCCGTCAAGATCAAAAATCGCACCTTTGAATTTGGTTGAAGCCATTTGTTACTCCTTTTGTCTTTCTATCACCTTGTAAAAACACAAATAACGCCCCCAAAATCCTATATATAGACTTTCAGATAATTAATTTCACAAGGATAGAAGGAGGAAGGCGTATGAGTTATACGTCGACGACTAATAACGCAGTGAAATTATTCGACCTGTGCGGTTAGCTTTTAGCCATTAGCGGTTAGCTTTTGGATAAAACTGTTCAACATCCTCTTTACCTCATTGACCTGTTGATTAAGTTCTCTATATGTATTCATCCTGTATATAATTGAG
>DAOUSD010000114.1 GCA_030627405.1 Deltaproteobacteria bacterium | reverse complement strand
ATTTCTGTCTGCATTGTCATAAAATATCCGCTTTCGTTCAATCCCTCGACATATAATATGATGCAACGCTCCCGGCGCGTCAATTCTTGCTTTTCTGGGTATATAATCACATATCACAGTTTAATATGTTATGAAATGCATATTTGCATGGGCGTCCCGTTGCCTTTCGCGTCCCGTTGCCTTTCGCAAAAACTACTTCCGTTTGAACCCTGCTTTCAATTGAATGTTAGCGCGATATTTAAGCTGTACACCTTTTAGAAAATTACGCAAGATCTGATCTTTACAGTCACGGTAGTGTTTATGGTCCGGCTTACGGAAAAACGCACTTAATTCGTGTTTACTGATGCGCAAATTAGCCATGTCCATAATCTCCAATATGTCTTCGGCTTTCAGGTTTAATGCGATTTTTAATTTTCTGAAAATGATATTGTTAGTTAAACGTTGCTCCGGCTCGGGTTGTGGCCCTTCTTTTTTGCCTCGTTTATCGTTAATCAAACCATTCAGGAAAATCGCCAGATGAGTGTCGCTACATTTCTGATACGCAGGATCATCATCTTTTTTTAACCAACCGCTGATCTGCTCCCGCGTTACCCGATGATCAGCTAAGCCAAATACAGCAATCATTTTCGAATCGTTAAAGTCGAAGATATAGCGGATACGGCGCAAGATATCGTTATTGGTCACAAGTATGCTCCGATATAAACTGCACGACTCACTCCCTGGTCCCCCCTAATTACCCCCACGTCACTAATTCCCTCCAGATGAGCCGACATAAAATGAAAGTTCCAATAAAACTGGTTGATAATGCAAAAATCTCAAAAAGTATCCCAATTGGGATAACGATTTGTTGTGGTGCATTAAGGCTGTCCAGCACCCAGCCCATAAGAAAACGTATAGGTTTCCATAAGTTGAGAAATACGATCATGAATATTGGCATAAGAAACGAGCATATGCCGATCATGCCAAGCACGTGAATTCCAGAATAGGATGGCTTTTGAGCTGCCGCAGTATCGCATGCCGAATGTCGTCGTCTTAGCGTGATGATAAGCCATAGAAGAAAAACTCCGATAGAGTGGATTATACGGATCTGGATAATCATCACCTTTGTAATGTTATCCGTCAAAATACGCAACTTCTCGTCGCACTACAGATACATTGAGAGTACCAAACGAAATTTGGACTTGTCAAAACCTGATATCTTGTATCATAAATATGGCTGTATTGCAGATATCATAAGTAGTGTTTTCAATAGCGTCTCAATTATCCACCCTCTTTACATCATGTACAAGCTTTACCTTTTTAATAGCTGATATTACTCTATCCAAATGCTCTACATCTTCAACAGCCAGGGTAAAAAAAGAATCAACGATTCCGGTTTCTCTTGTTTCTGTTCTCGCATTAAGTATATTTGCACCGCTTTTGCTGATATTGGCTGCAATGTCAGCTAATAAACCAACTCTGTCAGAAGAGCTAACGCAAATTTTTACCGGATATGTCTCTGCAACATCCTTGTTCCATTCTATATCGATCTGCCTTTCAGGATTCATTTTTAAAGCATTTATACAACTTGTCCGGTGGACGGTAACTCCATGCCCTACTGTTATATAGCCCGTAATAGTATCCCCTGGAACAGGCCGGCAACACTTGCCAAACCTTATAAGTATATCATCCACACCCTTTACAATTACACCGGCTCTGGGCTTCTTCTTCCGCACACGGCCGATTATCTTGTTAAAAAAGGATTCATGATCTTCTTCTGTTTCGGGTTTGGGTACAATTTTCCGTATAATCTGCAGGGGTGTGATTTTACCGTAGCCGACGCTTGTGATCAAATCATCTGCCGTCTTAAAACCAAAATGCTCAATGACTGTGTTCATATCTTCTGATTTTAATAGTTCATTAAAGTTAAGACGATACTTGCGAAAGGCTTTTTCGCACATCTCGCGGCCAAGAGTAATGCTGCGACCTTTTTCCTGAGTTTTTATCCATTGCCTTATCCTGGAGCGAGCCTTGACGGTTTTAACAAAATTCAACCAGTCTTTGCTTGGATGATGATTTTTCGTTGTAATAATCTCAACAATATTGCCTGTCTCCAACTCATATTTGAGAGGAACTATACGACCGTTAACCTTGGCACCTGAGCACTGACCGCCCACTTCCGTATGGATTTGATAAGCAAAATCTACAGGCGTGGCGCCCCTGGGTAGTGATTTTATCTCTCCGTTAGGTGTAAAAACATATATTTCATCAGGGAATAGATCGATGCGAACATTTTCAAGAAATTCATCCGGATTCCTGAAATTTGCCTGATTTTCAACAAGATTCTGAATCCATGCAAATTTTTTACTTATACTTTCATCAACATCTTTCCCTTCTTTATAGCTCCAGTGAGCAGCGATTCCGGATTTTGCGACTCTATCCATATCCCAGGTTCTTATCTGGATTTCTATACGTTCCCCAAAAGGCCCTATAACAGTTGTGTGCAGCGCCCGATACATATTTGGCTTGGGAGACGCGATATAATCCTTAATCTTTTTGGGAACAGGTTTCCACAGGGAGTGTATGAGCCCCAGAGCCTTGTAGCAGTCAGATATCGTATCGAGAATTATCCTGAAAGCAATAATGTCATAAATCTCTTCAAATAGCAGATTTTGTTTGACCATTTTCTGGTATATACTGAAAATATTTTTGTACCTGCCCAGAATCTTATACTCCAGATTCTCTTCATCCATTTTTTTCTTGATAAGGTTTTTAACTTTTTCAATATATTTATCGCTTTCCTTCTTATCCTTGCTAATCAATTTTCCGATATTTGAATATTCTTCCGGATAAATATACTTTAATGAAATATCTCCCAGCTCATTTTTAATCCAGTAAATACCCAGACGGGAAGCAAGGGGTACGTAAATATCAAGGGTTTCCTGAGCGATCCGCTTCCTTTTGCTCTCCTTTTGAAATTGAAGTGTTCTCATGTTATGGAGGCGATCTGCCAGCTTGATTAATATTACCCGGATATCATCCGCCATAGCGAGAATCATCTTCCTGATACTTTCTGCCTGGCGTGCCTGTGAGCTGTCAAAGGAAAGAATACTGATTTTGGTTACACCGGAGACTATATGAACAACTTCCTGGCCAAAAATCTCCTTTATTTCTTCTGGTGTAGAATGAGTATCTTCTATAACATCATGCAAAAGGCCGGCTGCTATGCTGACAGGATCCAGCTTCATATCTGCAAGGATCCCGGCAACTTCAAGAGGGTGCGATAAATAAGGTTCACCGGACAGACGCATCTGACCATCATGGACTCTCGCAGAGTAGATATAGGCTCGGTCAATTATATCTATATCTGCGTCAGGATTGTGTTTAGAAACCTTGTCTATTATGTCGCTAATACGGATCATCTTCAATAAGCCTTGGCAAATACCACCCGATTTGTACTTGGTCGTCCACAATATATACACTTCCCTTTTTCATTTTCACTATCAAAGGGAATGCATCGTATTGTGACGCTGAGATCTTCTTTAATTCTGGATTCGCATTCATCAGATCCGCACCAGTGAGATAAAGCAAACCCACCGTGAATTTCGGGCTTCTCACGATTTTCAGGGGTAAAAAATTCTTTAAATCTGCCTGTTTCATCAATTTTTACGGTATGTTGTCTTTTAAACAAAACGGCCCGATCAAATAGATTTTTTTGTATTTCATCCAGAATCGTTGTTATTTCAGCGACAAAGCGATTTCTCTCCAAAGAAGTTTTATTATTATGTTCCTGATCCCTCCTGCCGACAAACACAGAATTGTCAGCAATGTCTCTTGGACCGATTTCAACCCTGAGTGGTATGCCTTTCTTAATCCAGTCCCATCCTCTTGCTCCTCCTATATCCCGGTCATCAATTTCCACTTCAACTCTGCGAAGGCCATAAAACTTCTCTTTCAGCTCTTTGGCAAGACTTTCGGTAAATTCCATCACCTTGGACCTGTCCTTAAGCTTTCTTATAATAGGTAGTAAAACTACATGTGAAGATGCAATTTTAGGGGGAAGTTTTAAGCCGTCATCATCGCTATGGGTCATTATAAGTCCGCCGATAAGGCGTGTGGAAACGCCCCATGAAGTCGTCCATGCATATTCTTCTTTTTCTTCAGCAGATTGAAATTTTATATCAGATGCGTTTGCGAAATTCTGACCCAAAAAATGTGATGTGCCTGACTGAAGAGCTTTTCGATCCTGCATCATAGCTTCTATACACATGGTATCAACCGCCCCGGGGAATCTTTCCGAAGGTGTTTTTCTTCCCTTTATCACAGGCATAGCCAGGTATTCTTCAGCAAGCTTTTCATAAATATCAAGCATCATTTTGGTACGCTCAATGGCTTCATCTTTAGTGGCATGTGCCGTATGTCCTTCCTGCCACAGGAATTCACTTGTTCTTAAAAATAAGCGGGTCCGCATCTCCCATCTGACGACGTTTGCCCACTGGTTTATCAAAACAGGAAGATCTCGATAACTGCTGACCCACCTGGAAAATGAATCTCCTATAATTGTTTCAGAAGTTGGCCTGACTATTAAAGGCTCATTGAGCCTGCCTGCCGGGACAAGGCCGCCGTCAGGACCTTTTTCAAGCCTGTGGTGTGTTACCACCGCACATTCCTTTGCAAAACCTTCAACATGTTCGGCCTCTTTTTCAAGAAAGCTCAACGGAATAAAAAGAGGAAAATATGCATTTTTAACCCCGGTTTCTTTGAACATACTATCCAGTACTTGTTTAATATTCTCCCAAATCGCATAACCCCAAGGTTTTATGGCCATACAGCCTCTTACCGGAGATCTTTCAGCCAAATCCGAATGTTTTATAACCTCTTGATACCATTCCGGATAATCTTCAGCTCTTGTTGGTGTAATTGCGGCTTTTGCCTGTTTTTTCATATCTATCCTTTCCGTACCTCTTCCAGTAGAACTTCAACAAGTTTATCCTCTGGAACTTTTTTTATAACTCTTCCCTTCTTAAACAATATCCCTTTACCATCACCCCCTGCAATACCGATATCAGCCTCTTTTGCCTCTCCAGGTCCATTTACAATGCAACCCATGATTGCGATTTTGATATCTAAAGTGCTTGTTAAAAGTGCTTTGTCCACCCGTTCAACAATGTCAAAAAGAGGGATTTTACAACGTCCGCAGGTGGGACAGGAAATTATTTCAGGTCCGTGCCTCCGGATATTAAGGGCTTTCAGTATTTCAAAACCTGTACGCACCTCTTCTGCCGGATCTCTGCTCAAAGAGACACGAATAGTATCTCCGATACCTTCTGCGAGCAGCATACCTATACCAATAGAAGATTTTACGATTCCAGGAAAAAGCGTGCCGGCCTCTGTAACACCGACATGAAGAGGAAGGTCGGTTTTTGAAGAAAGAAGCCTGTAAGCTTCTACTGTGCGATGGACGTCAGACGCCTTTATTGAAACTTTTATCTGATGGAAATCTAATGATTTCAGCAATTCTATATGCCTGAAAGCGCTTTCCACCATTGCCTCTGCGCTAGCGCCATTATATTTTTTTAATATGTCCTTCTCAAGTGAGCCTGAATTTACCCCTATTCGAATGGGAATATTAAATTCTTTAGCACATTCAACAACGGCTTTTACTTTTTTTACACTGCCTATGTTCCCTGGATTTATCCTCAATCCGTCAGCGCCGGCTCTTGCTGATGCTATAGCCAAACGAAAGTCAAAGTGTATATCAGCTATAATTGGAATTGAAATTTTTTCTTTTATCGATTTTATCGCATGGGCTGCCTCTTCATCAGGCACAGCCACCCTTATGATTTCGCATCCGGTTTCTTCCAACCGTCTTATCTGGGAAACAGTTGACGCAATATCCTGAGTAAATGTGTTTGTCATTGACTGGACGACAATAGGAGCCATACCCCCTATCTTTACTTCTCCGACTTTTATCTGACGCGTTTTTTTTCTATTTATAGTAAAAGGCATAATAAATACTCAGGTTATTAGGTTCACGGTTTCACGGTTCACGGTTCACGGTTACCTTTTTATAGGAAAAATAATTGCAAAACACAAGTCTCTATTTCACTTGAATAAAGAGAAATCGTCTGTTAATTACTTCTTATTCGTTTAAAATCTGAGCGTTCGCTGATAAAAACTCAAACATATGTTTTGAAAGATACAAAATGATTAACTATAATTTTGAATGGAATCCAAATAAAGCGAGATTAAATCAAGTCAAACATGGTATAAT
>DAOUSD010000105.1 GCA_030627405.1 Deltaproteobacteria bacterium | reverse complement strand
GTGTTTTTGTGATTAATTGTTTAACTATTTTCTGATTCTTCGGCAGGTGGCATTCAAGGACATTCATTCCTACAGCCCGATTTCGTATACGAGCCAACATTTTTTCAGCAAAAGGATTCATAAATGTAATCTGATTTTCCAGATCAATTACCACCACCCCGACACCAAGAGAAAATAAGAGCTCTTTAGCCATTCCATTTATTTTCTCATTATTGTGTTGTTTCACCTTTTTTAACTCTCCAGAAATATGATGACAGGCTTATATTCTAAATAGTTCCGGGGCTATGTACTGGAAACTCGCCAGAAAATGCCGGTATTATTGAGGTTTTAAAATTCTTATAATTTTCGGTTTGTATTCATTTTTGCTAGCCATCCTGTTTCCCCTTGATTTGACGAACCAGATAGAAACAAAGAAAAATGAAAAACCGACAACAGCCGAAAACAAAGAAGGATCTATATCAAGCAAAGGCGCTGCCTTCTGGCCAATAATTGCCCCTGCAAGCATGAGCAAAATCGGAAAAACGTAAAGAAGAAACGAAGCTTTAAGCAGCGAAGCTGTTTCGATACTGATAATAATTCTGTCACCAACCTGAGCACCCGCTTCATTTATAGCTTCCACCTCCATTTTCTCACCATTTTCAACTACATTGCAGGAGCTTTTTGCCGAGCATGTTTCACAGGCACTGCTTCTCGTTGTTTTGACCCATGCAGTAGTGGAATCAAGCTTTATTACTATGCCTCTTTCAGTTGCCAAATATCTTTCCCTTTTGAAAAAATTCAACTTTGCTAATCACGCCTGTGGCGTGAAAAAATATCGAACATATTAAAAGATGAACGTCCAACATCAAACGTCGAATAAGGTATTATACCAATTTATAAACTGGCGGAGCGAAGCGATTTCATCATTCGATGTTCAACTTTCGATGTTCGATGTTCAAAAAACGCTTTACTCTGCCGTTCAATTATAATGCCTCTCGTATAGCTTTAAGCTGGAGAAGCAATCCCTTAAGTGAATCTATTTTTAATGAATTGGGCCCGTCGCAAAGTGCCCTGTCAGGGTCTGTGTGTACTTCCAGAAAAATCCCGTCTGCTCCTGCCGCAACCGCAGCTCTGGCAAGAACTGGTGCAAATTCACGCTGTCCCCCGGAACTTGTTCCTGCGCCTCCCGGCAGTTGAACGCTATGCGTTGCATCAAATATCACCGGCCATCCTGTATCCTGCATTATCTTTAAGCCACGAAAATCGACGACAAGATTGTTGTAACCAAACATCGTCCCTCTTTCCGTAATCATAATCTGTCTGTTCCCGGTTGAAACAACCTTTTCCACAACATTCGCAATATCCCATGGTGCAAGGAACTGCCCCTTTTTAATATTGACTGGTTTTCCTGTTCTCGAAATCTCTAAGATAAAATCAGTCTGTCTGCACAAAAGGGCGGGTATCTGTATAATATCCAGGATGTCAGCCGCCCTTGACACCTCATTTATGCTGTGAACGTCTGAAAGTATCTTTAGGCCAAGCTCCTTCTTAATATTTTCAAGAATCTTAAGGCCGTCTATAAGTCCCGGCCCCCTGTATGAATTAATAGATGTCCGGTTGGCTTTATCATATGAGGCCTTGAATATCAAGGGGACATCCAATTGCCGAGTAAGTTCTTTAAGATATGATGCTATCTCAAAAGTAGTATCATAATCTTCTATCACACACGGGCCTGAAATCAAAACAAGGGGTGAGCCTTGACCAATCAATATATCATCAACTTTTACAATATTTCCCATAAGTTCTATAGTACTTACCTTGTTTTGACTAAATAATTCCGTAATCGTTAACGGAACATTGAAATTGGAAAATAGAAATTGGAAATTCGGCCTTCATGCTTTTGTACCGTTTTTTCTAATTTCAAGTTTCAAGCCGTGAACGGCTACAACCTCTTTAAGGTATCAATAGTAGAAATAATATTAAAATATTTATCGCGCACACACTTAAAAGTCAAGGAACGAAAAACTTTGCCTTGATTACAGCTTTTTTAACTGTTATTGTTTTTTAATCAAGTTAAAAAAGAGAGGTCATTATAATTAAAAAAGAGAGGTCATTATAAGATATTGAGAACTAAAGAAAAAAAATCAAAACATCGGCTTATTATACTATTATGCATTATTCTTGCCATCCCGGTTGTGTGGATCTTGATTACCAGGCTTGAAGGCGGCAAGCCATCCATCAAGCTGGATCTTCTATCTCAGACAATAGGAGACTCTCAAGAACTTTCAATTTCAGTTACGGATATGAAAAGCGGCCTGAGAAGCATATGGATAGGTCTTTTACAAAACGGCATGGAAACTGTTTTACTTGAAAAGGATTTTCCGGTTAAAGGTCTTATTGTCGGGGGCAGTAAATATAAAGAGACCTTCAAAGTTAAGATAGATCCGGATAAAAGGGGAATAAAAGACGGTAAAGCTATTCTGCGTATTGTTGTGTGTGATTTTTCCTGGCGGCAGTGGTTTAAAGGAAACCGGATATATCTTGAAAAAAACATAATTATCGACACAAAACCGCCTGAAATAAACATTATAAGCAGATTTCACAATATAAACCAGGGCGGGGCTTGTCTCATAATATATAAATTATCAGAACAATGCAGTAGAAGCGGAGTTTATGTTGAAGAAAATTTTTTTCCCGGTCATTCAGGGCATTTTCAGGATAAAAACATTTTAATGGCCTTTTTTGCTCTAAATTATAAGCAAGGGCCTGGAACAAAAATCTTTGTTAAAGCACTTGATCATGCAGGCAACACTTCAAAAGCAGGTTTCAATTACAATATAAAAAGAAAAGTCTTTAAAAAAGATGTGATCAATATTTCCGACAAATTTCTAAACTGGAAAATGCCTGAATTTGATATTTACACCCCTAAAAATTCCGAATTAACAATAAAAAACAAATTTCTTAAGGTCAACCGGGATATACGAAAGGACAGCTACAATAAACTGATTAAGTTAGTTGAAAAAACCGACAAGGTTTTATACTGGGACGGAGTATTCTTAAGGCTTCCAAAATCGGCAAACAAAGCGGGTTTTGCTGATAATCGCGTTTATAAATATAAAAACAAAATAATTGACCGTCAGATTCATCTAGGTATAGATCTCGCATCAATTGCACACTCGCCAATTCCGGCAGCCAACAAAGGAAAGGTTGTATTTGTCGGATCAATAGGTATCTACGGAAAAACTGTAATTATTGATCATGGTTTTGGGCTGCAGAGCATGTATGCACATTTAAGCAGTTGTAATGTAAAAGAAAAACAGATAGTATCTAAAGGTGAAAGCATAGGCCGTACCGGCATCACAGGGTTGGCCGGCGGTGACCATCTCCATTACAGCATTCTTATCCATAATACTTTTGTAAATCCTGTTGAATGGTGGGATAAGGCGTGGATAAAAAATAATATTTCAAGCAAAATAAATAATGCCGAAGAAAATTGAAAATTACTGAAGATTGAAGGAATCCTAAGGAATCCTATGGTGAAAAAATATAAAATAAATAAGACCTATCAGGAAATCAACGAAAAGATCAAATCAGGCAAAGTCGTTGTAGTTACAGCGGAAGAAATAATTGATATTGTTAAGCAAGAAGGGGCTGTTGAAGCCGCAAGGCATGTTGACGTTGTGACAACAGGAACTTTCTCTCCCATGTGCTCTTCAGGAGCTTTTATTAATTTTGGACAATCTGTTCCAGGTATAAGAGCCTCAAAGGTATGGCTTAACAAGGTCCCTGCGTACGCCGGACTGGCTGCCGTAGATTGCTTTATAGGTGCCACGGAATTGTGCGAGGATGATCCTTTAAACAAGGTTTACCCTGGTGAATTTAAATATGGCGGGGGGCATGTTATACAGGAGTTGACAGCAAAAAAAAAAGTGCATTTAAAGGCGGAATCATATGGAACATCGTGCTATCCTAACGAGATGATCGAAAAAGATATAACTTTGCGCACAATTCCCAATGCCGTTCTTTGCAACCCTAGAAATGGGTATCAGAATTATAACTGCGCAGTAAATCTGACGAAAAAAACCGTTTATACATACATGGGAACTCTCAAGCCCAAAGCCGGCAACGCAAACTATTGCTCTGCAGGACAATTGAGCCCGCTTTTAAATGACCCTTATTACAAAACAATTGGTCTTGGAACCAGGATTTTTCTGGGTGGAGCAACAGGCTATGTAACCTGGCACGGCACTCAGCACAACCCTTCTGCAAAGAGGACAAAAGCAGGCGTTCCTGTTTCGCCTGCCGGAACTATTTGCGTAATGGGAGATTTGAAAAAAATGAGCCCAAAATGGCTCGTCGGAGTAAGCCTGCAGGGTTATGGCTGTTCTCTTGCTGTGGGTTTAGGCATACCAATTCCCATATTAAATGAAGCAATTGTTAAGCATACTGCTGTTTCTGATGAAGAGATATTTACTCAGATTGTAGATTATGGATACGATTATCCTAACGGAATTTCAAAAAGTTACGGCCAGGTCAGTTATGCAGAACTCAAAAGCGGTTCAATAAAATTTAAAGGTGAGATAGTGCAGTCTGTACCTCTTTCCAGTATGGTCAAGGCTCGTGAGATCGCTGAGATGTTGAAAAACTGGATTTCCGAAGAAAAATTTACTCTTTGTGAACCACACTTTACGCTGCCTAAGGGTTCTCACAAAAATGACTTCACATTTTAAGCGCCGATGCATCCCGCCTGTCTGCGTTGCGAAAGCGCAGGAATATCCTGATATTTCTGCGCTTTCGCGTCTTGTCAGACGGGCGCCTCAACACTTAAAATTGTAAACTTATTTTTGTGAGAACCCTAATGCCTGATACAATACGAACTTTCATAGCTTTCAAGCTTCCGAAAAACATAATATCTTCTATCCGTGAGATTCAGAACGGATTTAAATCTTATGCTTTTAACGCAAGATGGCTTAATCCGGAAAATATCCATCTTACACTTAAATTCTTAGGGGATATTAATTATGCTGATATTAAAAAGGTTAGTGAAACAATAATAAATGCCGTTAACAGTCATCCTCCTGTATCACTTGGAGTAAAAGGTACTGGTGTATTCCCCGGCATTAAACATCCACGTGTTATATGGGTGGGGCTTACAGGGCAGATTGAAAAACTTGTCGGCATACAAGATGATATTGAAAAAAATTTAGAAAAACTCGGATTCCCTCGGGAAAAAAGACCATTTAGAGGACATCTGACACTTGGTAGAATAAAGGAAAAAATTGATCCCAAAAAACTCATGGATGTAATGAAAAATTTTGAAAAATTTGAATCGGAATTATTTATTGCCGATAAGATTTTTTTGTTTAAAAGCGATCTTAAATCAACCGGCTCTGTCTATACAGAGCTTATGGGAAAACGGTTGAGTGGTTGAGTGGAAAATTAGTCGAGCAGGGAAACAGGTAACCATTCACGGCTTGAAATAGGCAAGAAAATGGTTGTTGATAATTAACAAGGTCTGAAACAGGAGAATATCATGGATACTTCACCGGACAAGCAAAAAGCAGCCGAAACCGCCATGCTTCAGATAGAACGTCAGTTTGGTAAAGGCGCTATTATGAAGCTGGGCAGCAAGGCAATAATTGATGTCCCTGTAATACCTTCGGGTTCAATCGCACTAGACAAAGCACTGGGTGTAGGCGGATTTCCAAGGGGCAGAGTTATTGAAATTTATGGCCCGGAATCATCCGGCAAAACGACACTCGCACTTCATGTTGTTGCGGCTGCTCAAAAACAGGGCGGCATTGCAGCTTTTATAGATGCTGAGCATGCGCTTGATATAGGTTATGCAAGAAAACTCGGTGTAAATTGCAATGAACTTTTAGTTGCCCAGCCTGATACCGGCGAGCAGGCACTTGAAATCACAGACATGCTTGTAAGAAGCGGAGCAATAGATGTATTGGTCATTGATTCAGTCGCTGCACTCGTTCCCAGAGCGGAAATAGAAGGCGAAATGGGCGACTCGCACATGGGGCTTCAGGCAAGACTGATGTCACAGGCATTAAGAAAGCTTACCGGCTCAATAAGCAAAACCATGACCGCATTAATTTTCATTAATCAGATACGAATGAAAATAGGGGTTGTATTCGGAAATCCGGAAACAACTACCGGAGGCAATGCTCTCAAGTTTTACACGTCGGTAAGGCTCGATATCCGGCGGATAGGTGCCATTAAAGACGGGCAGGAAGTTGTAGGAAACCGGACCAGAGTTCGTGTAGTCAAAAACAAGATGGCGCCCCCTTTTAAGGAGGCTGAATTCGATATAATGTATGGTGAAGGTATATCTCAAGCAGGAGACCTTCTTGACATGGGAGTTGAGACGGAAGTAGTTGATAAAAGCGGTTCCTGGTATTCATATGATGGAGAAAGAATAGGACAGGGCCGTGAAAACGTAAAAAAATTCCTGAAGGAAAATCCTGAAATTTATAATTCAGCTTTGAAAAAAGTTAGAGAAAAACTGGGTATTTCTAAAAAGGAAGAGACAGTGGGCAGGGATCAGGGATCGGG
>DAOUSD010000130.1 GCA_030627405.1 Deltaproteobacteria bacterium | reverse complement strand
CTGTAGTGTAAGACGATGGGCTTTCTCCCATACTTTAAGTTCTCTAAAATCTCTCATTTCCATCCCTTTTCAATGCTAACGGCTAAACGCTAATGGCTAACCGCACAGGTTGAAATTATTCAATCTAAAATTTATTTTTAAATACCTTGACAAAAATATTATCGATAGTTATTTTACAAGTTTAAAAATTATTGATATTAAACCTGAGTTGAGCGATTTTTTGCGAAGAAATGTACTGAGATCTTGATGCAGCAAGCTTTGTGAAAAGCGCAGGCGTACCAAATGGATATGTCGAGACTTTTCGCAAGTCCTTGATGCGCAAGAGATTGGTGCAGATTGAGTAAAAAATTGTTCAACTCAGGTTAAAGTTCAGCTTTTCATGAGACATTTCTTTATTGACAATTCAGATCTTCAAATAAGTCAGTTTGAGCACATAAAGGAGTTTGCTAAACTTCATTCCATTTAGGAACGGGGAAATAACTTCCCCAAGTAGGCACATAGTTGGGGAAGTTATTTCGTCCCCGTTCCTTAATATCCTGCCGTTATTACCTTGTTTTCCCTATTCAATAGTTTATGGGGGTGTTTTTGTTGGCAGTTTTTATCCCTGAAGATAAGATTTCAGAAATTAAAAATATCGTTGATATTGTAGATATCATTTCAGATATAGTTCTTCTGAAAAAAGTTGGAAGAAACTATGTAGGCCTTTGTCCATTTCATACCGAAAAAACACCGTCCTTTACTGTAAGTCCCGAGAAACAAATATTCTATTGTTTTGGCTGTGGAACCGGTGGAAATGTATTTAATTTTTTGATGAAGCATGATGGTCTTTCATTTTTTGAGACGGCAAAAATGCTTGCCGATAGATATGGCGTTGAGATTCCGGCTCAGACAATGTCGCCGGAGCAAAAAAGGCGGATTTCCGAAAGAGAAAGCTTGCTTGCTACAAATAAACAGGCAATGGATTGTTTTAAACATAGCCTTTTAAGTGATACTATAGGAAAAATTGCGTTAGAATATCTTAAAAAACGTGAGATTGAAAAAGAGACTATCACTAAATTTAACCTGGGATTTGCTCCTTCAGGTTGGGATAATCTTATAAATTATTTTTCAAAAAAAAACATATCACATGAGCTTGTTGAAAAATCCGGGCTGATTATCAAAAGGAAGAGTAAAAGCGGCTTTTATGATCGTTTCAGAGATCGTATAATATTTCCAATTTTCGATGTAAGTAAGCAGGTGATAGGTTTTGGGGGGCGTGTAATGGATGATTCCCTGCCCAAATACCTGAATTCTCCCGAGACATCTGTTTACAACAAGAGCCGATCTCTTTATGGATTGCACATTGCAAAAGAGCACTGCCGGGCAAGTGAAACGGTTTACATTGTCGAAGGATATTTTGATCTGTTAGCATTACATCAGCATGGAATTCTGAATTCCGTAGCAACACTGGGTACTTCTTTAACTCAGGAGCATGTTCAGCTTCTTAGAGGATTTGTTGGTAAAAACGGCGGATTTATCCTGGTTTATGATTCTGATGAAGCCGGCATTAAGGCAGCGGAACGAAGTATAAAGGTGTTTGATAAAGCATATGTTAATGCACAAATTCTCGTGTTACCCGAAGGATATGATCCTGACTCATATCTTTTTAAATTTGGATATGAATCTTTTATGAATGAGGCTTTAAAGGCTAAAAGTATAATTCTTTTTCTTATTGAGTCCGCTGTAAAAAAGCATGGTCTTTCCATTGAAGGAAAAATTCGTATCATATCGGATTTGAAACATCCCCTGGCTCATATTAATGATAGTGTTAAAAGATCTTTATATATCAAGGAGCTCGCAGAAATTATAGGAATTGATGAACCGGCAATTCTGGAAAAGGTGAGAACGCTGTCCGGCAATAAAAGCATCAAGGCAAACAAAGAGCTGTCAGGTAAGATGCCGGATAGAAATCTTACGTTAAAGGGGGACAGGCTCGAAAGAAAGATTATTGCAATGATGCTTCAATTCCCCGAAATATTACCTGAAATTATTTCGCGTAATATACTCGATCATTTCGAAGATGAATCTTTAAAGCTAATTGGTCAACTAGTTCTGAAGCAGGGAGAACATGAGGAGGTTCGGGATGAGTTGCATGATGTGAGCACCCGGGGCAACGGAATGGTATCTGATATCATTAACAGCATTGACGACAGGGAAAAAAGAAGTATTGTTGCCTCGTTGTCTGTTGCCCCGTTGTCTATTGGTGAAGATAAGTGGGGCCGTGAAGGCTGTCTCAAGTTGTTATCGCAATTTGAGTTATTCCGAAAGCGTCAAAAAAAGACTTTGTTGCAGAAGATAAAGGCAGCAGAGGAGTGTAACGACCATGAGCTGCTTTCAGAATTGTTAAAGGAAAAGCAAATTCAGGTTAGTAAAGGCACAAAATTAAGGGTTTACTCAAAAATAAGTTCGCAGAATTGGCGCTAAGATTTAGGTTGGGTTTTGTCGATCTGATTGAGCAAAATACGAGTAATAGCGAGCTATTCCGAGGTTTTTGCGATTGAAGATCTGCCAAAAATAGTCTGAAGCTGAGATGCGAAAATGTGAAGTTATTTTTGAGTGAATCCTAAGCTAATAGTTTTGTAGCCGTTCACGGCTTACAAAGTTTTGGCAACCGTGAACCGTGAACCTGACAACCTGAGTAGTTACAATTAGGAGGCTGAAATATATGGCAACTAAATCCGCTGCAAAACGGAAAAATGCGAAAAAGGTCAATAAACAAGCATTGAACAAACTGATTGTAAAAGGTAAAAAGCAAGGTTCTTTAACTTATGACGAGATTAACAAGGTGTTTCCCGAAGATATGTTATCTTCTGATCAATTTGATGAAACACTAATGTTGTTTGACGATCTTGATATTGAAATCGTGGATGAAAAGAAATGCAAGGTGGCGGATAACCAGGTAGAGTCAAAAGAAAAATTCAATAAAACCAAGACTGTTTCTTCTGATGATTTTGGTACAGTAACCGATCCTGTTAAGATGTATTTACGTGAGATGGGGCTTGTGACTCTCTTAAGCAGAGAAGGAGAGGTCGAAATAGCCAAGAAAATTGAGGCCGGCGAACAGGCTGTTTTAAGGTCGCTTATAGATACCATGACAGGAGTTGAATGTATTTTAGACTTAGGGAAACATATTGAAGGCGGTAAGCTTCGTCTAAAACATGTGCTAAGAGATGTTGACGAAGGAGATGCATATGTTGATGAGGTAATACAGATTGAGAAGTTTTTAAGCACCATTAGTTTGATTGAAAAGATTGACGAAGAAAATAAAGCATATAGGGAAAAACTGTTTTCATCAAAATTACTACTGTCTGAACAGCGTCTCATTAAAAGTCGTATAACTCGCAGGAGTAATAAAATATTCGACCTGTTAAAAAATTGGCGTTTTGAAGGAAAAGTAATAGATAAGATTGAAAATATTATAAGAGGCCAGATAGAATGGTTCGATTCCATGAGCAAAATGATTTCTATATATGCAGATACAGTTAACGTGTCAGTTGCTGAATTTTGCGTTAATTTAAAGACAAAGAAAAAATTTGTTGAATGGATTAACCGCAGTTATGATTTGACTATAGATGAGAGAACCTTACTATATACGCAACTTAAGAATATCCACGAAAAGATAAAAGAAAGAGAATATGCCATAAAGGCTAACGGCCGGAGTCTAAAAAAAATTATATCAAGTGTTGATGAAGGACGTGCTATAGCTAAAGCAGCCAAGAGTGAGTTAACCAGGGCGAATCTGCGGCTGGTTGTCAGCATTGCAAAAAAATATACTAATAGAGGACTTCAGTTCCTTGATCTGATTCAGGAAGGTAATATCGGCCTTATGAAGGCTGTGGATAAATTTGAGTATCGCCGTGGTTATAAATTCAGTACATATGCAACATGGTGGATACGGCAGGCTATAACAAGGGCAATTGCCGATCAGGCAAGGACTATTCGAATTCCAGTCCATATGATAGAGACTATTAATAAACTGATCCGTACATCCAGATATTTGGTGCAGGAGCTTGGGCGTGAGCCTAAACCTGAGGAGATAGCAAATAAAATGGAAATACCTATTGATAAGGTTCGCAAGGTATTAAAAATTGCACGAGAACCTATCTCACTGGAGACACCTATCGGCGAAGAAGAGGACAGCCATCTCGGTGATTTTATTGAAGACAAAAAGTTCATGCTTCCTTCCGATGCCACCGTAAGTCTGAATCTTGCGGAGCAGACAAGAAAGGTACTTGCAACATTAACTCCGCGGGAAGAAAAGGTTTTGCGCATGCGATTCGGAATCGGCGAAAAAGCAGATCATACCCTTGAGGAGGTTGGGCAGGATTTTGCGGTAACACGAGAAAGAATCAGGCAGATAGAGGCAAAAGCTTTGAGAAAACTAAGGCATCCAACTAGAAGCCGTAAATTGAAAAGTTTTATCGAAACCTAATACTTGACAAAAAGTTTACATAAAGTTAGTACCTAAATCAAACTTACGGGCCCATAGCTCAGCTGGCAGAGCCACCGGCTCATAACCGGTCGGTCCCTGGTTCGAATCCAGGTGGGCCCATTTCTTGAGACCAAGGTTTTTTTGAGCGAACCCTTAGGGCGTGGTTGTAAAGAACCACGCCTTTTTTGTGATTTAGAAATGATTGCAAAAATATATGATATAATTAAGATGATGGAAAGCTTTGCACCCCTCCATCTTGCTGAAGAATGGGATAATGTCGGATTACAGGTCGGGCAAAATGACTGGCCGGTAAAAAAAGTCTGGATTGCTTTGGATCCTGCTCCCGATGTTGTTGAGGCTGCCTGCGGCAAGGATGTTGACCTGATCATCGCACATCATCCACTGATATTTCGTCCTTTAAAATCCATTGATTTCAGCACTCCTGTTGGTTATGTGATCAATATGGCTGTCAGGCACCGCACAGGTATATTTTCAGCACATACCAACCTCGACAGCGCAAAAGATGGCATAAACGATGTTATCGCAAAACGTATCGGTTTAAAGAATCTGAAGGTTCTGGGAAAGGTCAGGGAGGCAGAAAAATACAAGCTTGTATTTTACGTGCCTGTTGAGTATGAGCAAAAAGTTTTAGACTTACTTTTTGAAACCAGCGCAGGAGAAATTGGAAATTATTCATGCTGCTCTTTCAGGAATAAAGGAAAAGGTACTTTCAGGCCGGGCTCTCAGGCAAATCCATTTATCGGCAAACCAGGGAAGATTACTCAGACAGATGAGATAAGAATAGAAGCCATTGTACAAAAAAGTGATCTCAAAAGCGTTATCCGGCATGTGAAAAAAGATCACCCTTATGAGCTGATGGCATATGATATTTATCCGCTTATAACTCAAGAGAATGCTCAGGGCATTGGTCGTATTGGAGAACTTGATGAGAAAAAAAAGCTTGCTGATTTTGCATTGGAAATTAAAAAAATACTTAAACTAAAATCAGTAAAAATCGCCGGAAAACCGGATCTGCCCTTTAAGTCTGTATCTGTGTGCACCGGCAGCGGGTCAAGCCTGATGAATAACTTTTTTTCATCCGGATCCCAAGTTTATATAAGCGGAGATTTGCGTTATCATGATGCAAGGGCTGTCGAGGCCGCAAATCTGGGCCTGATTGATATAGGACATTTTGCATCTGAGCATTTAATAGTTGAAGTGCTGGCAGAACGTCTCCAAAAAGTTCTTGTTGAAAGTGAGTTTGATGTAAAAGTTGAGGCATGTAAACTTGAAAAAGATCCGTTTGTTATTTTGTAACGGTTCACGGTTGTCGGTTGGTTTACAGCTCGCACTTTTTTCAATGAACTATGAAATATTTCAACCTGTGCGGTTAGCCATTAGCGTTTAGCCGTTAGCATTGAAAAGGGATGGAAATGAGAGATTTTAGAGAACTTAATCAACAGGTCAATGAG
>DAOUSD010000151.1 GCA_030627405.1 Deltaproteobacteria bacterium | reverse complement strand
CTATTTCTGTTTCTTCATCTTTTCCCATTCAACATTCGATGTTGGATATTGGATGTTCATTTACCTTCCTTCGACATTCTACATTCCTTGTTCGAAATTCTGCGGTTCACCCGATCCCTGTTCCCCGGCCCCCGACACCTGTTTTCTAAAAACAGGATTTTGCAGGATTTCCTCAAGAGTATCTGAGTGATCCTGAAGATCTTTCAGGTTATTGAAGTGTAATTTTATAATAAATGTATTGCCCTCAAAATTTTTTGGAGGAATCAGTCTCATATTGTTTCCGAGCTTTAATTCTTTAACAAGTTCTTCAAATTTCTGTTCAGCACGAGTGATTGATGGGTAACGTCTCTTTTTTAAATAAAATCTTAATTTTTCGGTCTTTTTAGTTCGATCAAGCTCATCATTTTGCAGAATTTCCTGGAAATCGCTTTCCTGAATAACTTTCATGACTGGAATGTTTTCGCGAAGAGAAATTTCATTAATCATTGTGATTAGTTCTCTTTGCTTGTTCAGCCCCAGTTTAAGGTCGTTGAAAATTTCGGCAAAAGTAATTCCGGCATGTTTTTCAAATCTACCGAGTTCCACTGCCATTGAAAGAGAAATAATGTTGGATAGTACACAGTTTTGAATGGGCGATGGAAGATGATAGATATTTATTATTTTCTTTACAAGAGATGGATTATGCGGCAAACCAAGTGATGACGCTGCGTCGGCGAGACTTGTAATATCTTTAAAAAAGCCGGAAAGCATAAAAAGCGCTCTGGACTGTTCAATCAGGTTGAGCGGCCTTTGGAATGAATTGTCTGTTATTGCAAATTTAAGGCAGTCAAGCGCATTAGCGTTAGAGTCCGGAATTTTTGCCTCAATATTCAACAAGCCGAGTGCCCGGCATGCCGCAATTCGGCGAAAACCGCATATGATGGTATATTTTGACTTTTTTTTTATTAATATCGGGGGATTTATCAAACCCACATTCTTAATAGAATCTAAAAGATCATCTATGCCTGTCTCGGTTGTAATGCGAAAGGTTTGATCCTTTGAATCTATAAGCGACAGTGGAACCTGATTGTTTTTAAAGTCCATAACTTTTCCCGGTAATCAGGTTTAATGCATCAAGATATTTTTTACGTGTATTTTTGACTACTTCTTTTGGAAGAAAAGGAGCTGGTGGTAATTTGTCCCAGTTGATTGAAATAAGATAATCTCTTAAATACTGTTTGTCGTAACTCTTTTGCGACTGACCGGGACTGTAAGACTTTTTGGGCCAGAACCTGGATGAATCAGGGGTCAGTAATTCATCTATAAGAATGATATTATTTTCAAAAATGCCGAATTCAAATTTTGTATCCGCAATTATTATGCCCTTTTTATCAGCCAGTTCAGCCCCTTTTTTATAAATTGAAAGACTTATCTCTTTTACCTTTTCTGCAAGGCTTCCGCCTATTATTTTTACAGCTTCTTCAAAACTAATGTTTACATCATGAACACCAACATCTTCCTTTGTTGAAGGCGTAAAAACAGGTTCCGGAAGCTTTTCAGATTCTTGTAAACCATCAGGCAGTTTTATACCGCAGACAATCCCTGATTTCTGATAGGATTTCCAGCCCGATCCGGATATATAACCCCTTACAACGCATTCAACAGGAAGGGGTTTTGCTTTTTTTACAAGCATGCTCCTGTCGCGAAGTATTTCTGCGTAAGGTTTGCAGATCTCAGGATAGTCGTCAACATTGCCGGAAATAATATGATTGGATATAACAGGCTTCATTACATCAAACCAGAACAGGGAAATTTGTGTAAGAATTTTTCCTTTTTCCGGCACTGGATCAGGCATTATCACATCAAATGCTGAGATTCGATCAGTGGCAACCATTAAGAGAGTTTCGCCAAGATCGTACATATCTCTTACCTTTCCTCGTTTTAGTAAATTTAATTTTGGAAAATCAGTTTCAAATACGATTTGTTCCATGGTGTTTGTCCTTTCAGTAATTGTAAATATCCGAAAGTTACAAACTCATTATAAAATTAACAGGAGGCAGCGGGCACTTAAATTTAAGAACGTCTGAAACTCACGCATAAGTGCGCTCAAACAGTCAGCCATTTTAAATTTAAGTACCCGCCACCTCCTGTTGTTGACAACTCACTTTTTGAGTTTGTAAATTTCTGAATATCATATATCAAAATTCAACTTAGGTGTTAATATCCATGATTTTATAATTATTGTCAATAATGGAGAATTATCTTAATGTATTGACAAAATGAAAGCTAATAACTAACAACTAACAGCTATCGGCTAACAACTAACAGCTCGCCCTAAGGGCATTAAGGAGAATTATATGGATAAGAAAGTAACCGTTGTCGGAGCAGGCAATGTGGGAGCTACTACAGCGCAACGTCTGGCTGAAAAAGAACTATGCGATGTTGTATTGATTGATATTATTGAAGGTGTGCCTCAGGGAAAAGCTCTTGACCTTGCGGAGGCGGCGCCGATTGAAAAACATGATGCCGGTCTTATCGGCAGCAATAACTATGAGGCTTCAGAAAAATCCGATGTTGTTATCATTACAGCAGGTATAGCAAGAAAACCCGGGATGAGCCGCGATGATCTTTTAAACACCAATACAAAGATTATGAAAAGCGTCACTGAACAGATAGCACGATTTTCCCCTGACGCTATCCTTATTATTGTCAGCAACCCTCTTGATGCTATGTGTCATGTTGCTTATAAGGCAAGCAATTTCCCCAGGAACAGGGTGATCGGCATGGCCGGAGTATTAGACTCGGCCAGGTTCAGGGCTTTTATATCAATGGAACTTAATGTTTCTGTTGAAAATACGCACGCATTTGTTTTAGGCGGACATGGCGATACAATGGTACCTTTGCCGCGCTATTCAACCGTTGCTGGAATACCTGTTACTGAATTGATTTCAAAGGAGAGAATTGATGCTCTAATTGAAAGAACCAGGAAGGGCGGGGCTGAAATTGTAGGGCTTTTAAAAACAGGAAGCGCCTACTATGCTCCCGCATCTGCGGCTGTAGAAATGGCTGAAGCTGTTCTTAAGGACAAAAAGAAGATTCTTCCATGTGCAGCATATCTTGAAGGCGAGTATGGAATAAACGATCTTTTTATAGGGGTCCCTGTAAAATTAGGCTCAAACGGCATAGAAGAAATTATTCAGATTAAACTTACTGATGAGGAAAATGCGGCTCTTAAAAGATCGGCTGATGCAGTAAAAGAGCTTGTGGGGCTTTTAAAGTAAGAGAACGGTTTACAGTTGCCGGTTCACGGTTCACAGTTGGTTGTCTTTATCAGCCGTGAACTGTAAACCGGCAACCGGAAACTATTTTTTTAACTCTTCTGCTATCTTACGACTTATTCCCGGCAGAGATACAAGCTCTTTAATTGTTGCCTTACGTATTTTATCAAAACCTCCAAAATATTTAAGAAGTGTTTCTTTCCTTTTTTTGCCTATACCGGGAATAGTATCAAAGATAGAATGTATGGATTTCTTGTCTCTACGTTTACGATGAAAAGCAACTGCAAAACTATGAGCTTCATCCCTTATTTTTTGTAAAAACAAAAGGAGATCCCCTTCCCTGCCGAAATTAACAGGGTTTGCCCTGCCCGGCTGGTAAACCTTATCATTTGTCTCCCCCCTGCTTACATCTTTTTTTGCTATACCTATTATTTCAAAGTTTTTTTCAAGTTTAAACTTTTTTATAATTGATACGGCAATATTCAGATGCCCCTTGCCGCCATCTACCACAAGCAGATCGGGATAAGGCTTTGATTTTTCCCCTTTGCCATATCGTCTGGTAAGTATTTCAGCCATGTATGCATAGTCATTTTGTTTATTAACGGTTTTTATTTTGTATTTACGATATAAGGATTTATTGGGTTTGCCGTTTTCAAAAACTACCATACCTGCTACAGGCTCTGTCCCGGATATATTGGAGTTGTCAAAGCATTCTATACGTTCAGGCATTTTGTCCATTCTGAGCCTTTTTTGAAGTCTGGCGGAAAGGTCAATTGCAGCAGTAGTAGAAGCTGTCAGATCTTTTAGATTGTTTTGTGCATTATGCGCCGCCATGTTAACAAGTTGGGCCTTTTCCCCTCTTCTGGGATACAGGATCCTGACTTTTTTTTGATTTATGGCAGTTAACCAGTCTTCAAGCACGCAAGTATCTTCTATGTGAATCGGGACAAGGATTTCTTGAGGAATAAAATGTGTTTTTTCATAATACTGTCTGATGAATGTACTAATCATTTCTGCTTTTGTTGACATGGTTTTTGTAAAACTGAAATGCGTTTCCCCCAAAAGATATCCGCCTCGGACGAAAAGCAGAGCTATAAGTAAAATTTCAGGTGAATCAGCAATGGCTATTACATCTCTGTCTTTAAAGTCAGTGGTTACTGCAACCTGTTTTTCAAGAATTTTTTCAAGTGCAAAAATCTTGTCTCTGAGCATTGCAGCTTTTTCATAGTTCTGATCTTTAGCCGCAGATGTCATCTGGTTTTTTATTTTTTTAATAAGTTCAGGAGTCCTCCCTTTTAAAAACAGGATAACTTCTTTTACTATTTCATCATAAGTTTTGTTATCAACATCCAGACAGCATGGCGCGAGACATGCGCCTATTTGATAGTTAAGGCATGCTCGGGACCTTTTTTTAGGTTCTTTTGTTTTACATTTGCGAAGTTTAAATGTCTTGTGGATTATTTTTAAAGTCTGTCGAACAGCTTGAGAAGATGAAAAAGGGCCGAAGTACTGCGCACCGTTTTTTTCAATTTTTCTAACAATATTCAGGCTTGGATACTGACTTTTTATATCCAGACGCAGCGAAGGATATCTTTTGTCATCCTTCAGGATCACGTTATATCTTGGCTTGTATTGTTTGATAAGATTCGATTCGAGGATCAGGGCCTCTTTTTCGGTTCTTGTTATAATTGTATCAAAATTTGAAACTTTTTTAACCAGAGCCCTTGTTTTCAAATTTATCTGTCTGGATTCTTTCCGGCCGGATTGTTTGAAATATGAGGAAAGCCTTTTTTTAAGGTTTTTGGCCTTGCCCACATAAATAACTTTTCCTTCAGCATCCTTCATAAGATAGACACCAGGCTCGTTTGGAGCGCCGGATAATTTGTCGTTTAAGTTTATTGTCATGTTAAACTTAGGTGGATAGACTGAAGGTAGAAGAAGGACGCAGTCATCAAGCTAAAATGCTATGAACGTCGAACATCCAACGTCGAATTTTGAATAAGGTATTCTGCCAATTTATAAGCTGGCGGAGCGGAGCGATTTCATCATTCGATGTTCGACGTTCAATGTTCGATGTTCGACGTTCAATGTTCGATGTTCGACGTTCAAAAAACGCTTTACTCTGCTGCCGTTCAATATTCTTTTATCATACCCCGAAGCCTTCCAGCTT
>DAOUSD010000057.1 GCA_030627405.1 Deltaproteobacteria bacterium | reverse complement strand
CAACCATCCCACAGCCAAGGGTGTATATGATATTGATTCTATACAACTTATTCAGACCTTAAAACATATGCGCGACGAAAAGAAGTTCTTATCCGGAGATGATATATCGGGAGAGGTGCCGCTTTTTCTTGGAGCAGCGGCTAATCCTTTTGCTGATCCTTTTGAATTTCGGGTTATTCGTCTGGCAAAAAAAATCAAGGCTGGTGCAGACTTTATTCAGACCCAGGCTATTTTTGATGTTCCTAAATTTATCAGATGGATGGATATGGTCAGGGACCGCGGCCTGGATCAAAAAGTACATATTCTGGCCGGAGTAATACCTGTAAAGTCAGTTGGCATGGCACGTTATATGAGGAATAATGTATCCGGATTAAGTGTGCCTGAGGAATTAGTTGATCGGATGGCGGATGCAAAAGATGCAAAAGAAGAGGGCGTGAAAATATGTCTTGAGATTATTGAACAGATAAAAGAGATCAAGGGAATTCATGGCGTTCATATAATGGCTGTTGCCTGGGAAGATATTGTTCCAGGCATTGTGGAAAAGGCAGGGCTGATGCCAAGGCCGGCCGTATAATATAAGGGGGAAAGAATAATGAGTTTTGAGGCACAAAAGGTTTCTTACACTGGAAAAATAAGGGAAATTTCGTTGGGACGGGAAGGAAATACCGTTACTGTTGGCGGTGAATCGTGTTATCCGTTTCATCTGTTTGAAGGTGAAATGCCCCATGCTCCGAAGATAGCAATGGAGGTTTATGACAGTGAACCCGAAGACTGGCCTGATACAGCATTGGAACCGTTTGCCGACGTTATTAAGGAGCCTGCTGCATGGGCTCGTAAATGCGTTGACACTTATGGGGCGGAAATGATTGCATTGCAACTGGCCGGCACTGATCCCAATGATAAAGACATTTCAGCCGACGAGGCTGCCAAAATCACTAAAGAAGTTTCTGATGCGGTGGATGTCCCAATGATTGTCTTTGGATGTGGCAATGTTGATAAGGATACTGATGTATTAAAGGCGGTTTGCGAGGTTTGCGAAGGCAGGGACTTAATTATAGGTCCTGTTGTGGAAGGGAACTATCGTGCTATCGGGGCAACAGCTATAGGCTATAAGCATACTGTGGTTGCTTCAACGCCAATTGATATAAATCTTGCCAAGCAGCTTAATATCCTTTTAGGGAATTTAAATGTTCCGGATGAAAAGATTATTATTGATCCGTCAACCGGTGCTTTGGGATATGGGCTTGAATATTGTTACAGTGTAATGGAACGGATTCGAATGGCAGCGTTGATTCAGGAAGATGAAAGGCTTCAATTTCCAATTATTTCTAATCTTGCCAGAGAAGTGTGGAAGACAAAAGAGGTTAAAGTCCCTGAATCGGAAGCGCCGCTACTGGGAGATATGAAAAAGAGAGGTATATTGATTGAGGCCTTAACAGCTCAGTGTGTACTCCTTGCCGGAGCTGATATTCTGGTGATGAGACATCCTGAGGCGATTAGTTTGGTCAAAGAATCAATTAAAGATTTAATGACTTAATGGGCATCCTTCCTTTTGTAGGTTACAGTTTTTCAATATTTACGGATGCCGGCAATAAGCTGTTAGCAGTTAGCTATTAGGTAAAAAACTTTGTATTAAAAATAGACTGTTAAGCTAAAAGCTAACGGCTAATAGCTTATCTCACAAGTCATATTTTTTGAGGCACATTGCCTCCCCAAAGTGTAAACTACTTTGGGCTAATCATGAAGGATGTCCGATTTTGCAAGTACTTTTTTTGAACCGCAGAATATCGAACAAGGAATGCCGAAGTGCCCCCTTCATAATTCTGCGGTTTTTTGTTCGATATTCGATATTTAATGTTTTGGGGCAATTACAAGAACTCCCGGTGCCAAGTGTGTGTACAGGCCGGCTTTATAAAAGGGATTTTTACCAACGGCCGTGAATTATACTGACCACTGGCCTCTGGTTAGCTGGTGGGCTCTATTAAACCGTAGTGGCCGTCCCTGCGTTGATATAAGACATTAACTTTTTCTGATCTTGAATTTGTGAACACAAGGAAATTACTATTCAAAAGATCCATTTGCATAACCGCTTCCTCAACATCCATCGGCTTATATTCTATGTGCTTGACCTTTATTTCTCTTGTAGTTTCGAAATCCGTATGGACGGTATCTTCAGCAATAATGCCTTTTCCCCTGGCTTTCGTTCCACTTCTTCGTTCTCTGCTTTTCTGCTTGTTTTTCTTAATCTGTTTCTCAAGCTTGTCTAAAACCATATCAATGGCTGAATACATATCAACCGTTTCTTCTTTACCATTTATATTAAGCCTGTCACCGATAATATTAATTTCAGCTATATGGCGAAACTTTTCAACCGAAAGAACAACCTTAGCTTCTGCTGGATTATAAAGAAATTTATCAAAGCGATTAAGCTTGTCTTGAACATATGTTTTTAAATTTTCAGAGGAATCAAGATTTTTAAAAGTTACGGATGTCTGCATGCTAAAAAACCTCCTTAAACCTAAGTTGAGCAATTTAGGTTAAAATTGTTTGCGTTTGTTGGATGACAAAAGTTGCATCATTTCCCGATACTTAGTTACTGTTCTCCTCGCAATATTTATGTTTGATTCTTTTAAAAGTTTTGTAATTTTATCATCACTATACGGTTTGCTTGCATCCTCGTTTAAAATAATCTGTCTAATTTTTTCCTGGACGCAGGTAGAAGCTATTGCATCGCCATTGATACGATTAATAGAACTATTAAAAAAATATTTCAATTCAAAAAGACCCTGCGGGGTATAGGCATACTTATTTGTTGTAACTCTGCTGATTGTCGATTCATGCATATCTATGTCCTCTGCAATATTTCTTAACACCATAGGCTTTAAATACGCTATCCCCTTTTCAAAAAATTCCCGCTGAAACTTCAATATGCTTTCCATCACTCTATAGATGGTTTTCTGACGTTGCTGAATACTCTTTATCAACCAGGATGCTGAACGTATCTTATCTCGCAGGTATTCTTTTGCTTTATCGGAAAGTTTCCCGCCACGACTTATAAACTGCTTATAAAATGAACTTACATGAAGTCTTGGGACGCCATCGTCATTCAGTAATATCAAAAAATCATCGTCGAGTTTATAAACAAAAATATCGGGGTTAATATATTGAGGCTCTTCAACGCTGAAAGTCCGTCCCGGCTTCGGCTCAAATTCTTTTATAATACTTACGGCAGAAATAACTTCCTGGATATTAACTCTTAAAGCCGTGGCAATGGCTTTGTAATTCTTGTTTTCAAGATGATTGATATGGTTCTCTATAATATCCGTAACTATGGTATTATTCAGTTTAAAATGCTTTGCCTGTATCAGCAGACATTCTTTTAGATCGCTTGAGCCGACACCTATTGGATCAAATGTCTTTATTAGTGATAATACCTGATTAACTTTATCGGATGAAGAACGGCTCGTGTTGATAAGTTCTTCAATAGAAATGTCAAGATAACCATCATTGTTGAGGTTTCCTATTATCAGGCTTCCAATCTTTTCTTCCTCTTTTGTTGAAACGGTCATAAGCAGTTGCCAGAAAAGATGTTCATTCAAAGATTCTTTACGGGCTACAAATGACTCGAAATTTACTATATTTTTTTTCTCAGCCTCAAAACTAATTCTTCCGGTCGAATTGTATTCATCAATATAATTGTCCCAGTCAACAGCTTCCTTAATTTTTTCTTCTATTTCGACTTCTTGTATTGCAGGCGTATCATCAGGTGCGGCCTCGGATTGATCTGCCCGCGATTCCTCATCGGCAAAATCCTGTACCTCCTCAAGTGCAGGATTTTCCTCAAGTTCCTGACGAATTGCTTCCACAAGCTCCAGCCTGGAAAGCTGCAAAAGCTTAATTGACATCTGGAGCTGCGGGGTCATTATCAGTTGCTGTGTTAATTTTAGCTGTTGTCGTAATTCAAGTGCCATTTTATAACCTGAATTCGTCTCCAAGATATATGCGACGGGCAGTTTCGCTTGTAGCTATTTTTTCCGGTGATCCTGCCTCAACCACCTTTCCATCACTTAATATATATGCTTTGTTACATACTTCAAGCGTTTCCCTTACATTATGATCTGAAATAAGTATTCCAATACCACGATTTTTAAGGTGTTTTATGATATTTTTAATATCAATTACCGCCAAGGGATCGATACCCGCAAAAGGTTCATCAAGAAGTATAAATAAAGGATTCGTTGCAAGTGCCCGCGAAATTTCCAATCGTCGCCTCTCTCCTCCTGAAAGAAGGCCGGCCTTTTGGTCTGCAAGATTTTTTATGCCCAACTCTTCCAGAAACATGTTTGCACGTTCCTCCCGCTCTGATCTTGAGATAGGAAGAATTTCAAGAACAACCATGATATTCTGTCTTGTTGTAAGCTTTCTGAATATCGAAGCTTCCTGAGGTAAATAACCCACGCCTTTACGCGCCCTCAAATACATGGGATAATTTGTAATATCCTCATCGTCAAGCAAAACCTGGCCTTTATCAGATTTTATCATACCGATAGTCATGTAAAAAGTAGTTGTTTTTCCAGCACCATTTGGACCGAGAAGACCAACAACCCCACCGCTTTCTACGCTGAGGCTGACTGAATTTACAACTCTTTTTCCATTATATATTTTGACCAGATTTTTTAAAGCCAAAATTGACATATTAACAGCCGTTTACAGTTGTCGGTTTACGGTTCACAGAACTTCCCGCAAATCCGCTATAATCAGCACTTTTTTTATCTTTGTCAACCGTGAACTGTGAACTGTTAGTCATTCTATTCCCTTTTCTTTGGAATAAAAAACAGCTTCAACACGCTTTTTATTGCCGCTTTCAACAGTCATACGGTCTTCAGCTCTGTAAAGAGTTATTTTCTCACCGGAAACAAAATTAGTTCCGCTTGTGACCTTTGAATTCGGACCGGTTAAGACGAGAACACGTGTTTCACTTGTATATACTGCATGTTCCGCAACGGCAACTTTGTCATCAAAATTTATTTTTACATTGCCGCTCGAAATAATTTTTTCTATCGACCCTTCATCCGAAGTCAAGCTTTTATTGTTATCTTCAACTTTTTTATAAAAAATCTTAAGCCTGTCGGCAGTAATAACCGTATCCTCCTGAACAGCTCTGACATTGCCGATAAATTCAGCGCATTTTGCCTCGCTATCTGCTATCAGCCTGTCCGCTGTAATATAAATCTTTTTATTTTCTTTTAAATCTTCTCCTTCGGCAAAAACAGAGCTTACCATAAAACCAGCTATAATTACAAATGTCGCAGTCAGAACAAACAAACTGTAACATCTCAATAACTCGGGGTATTGACTTCTGGATTCCCGCCTTCGCGGGAATGACAATCGGGTCTTATTGTCTGTCATTCCCGCAAAGGCGTGAATCCAGACAAAATTGGCGCGCCGAAGCATTTGCCCCAATTTATTGAGAAAAGAGGACAAAATTTGATAATAAGAATTTTTACAGCTTAATATTTTCACTGAAAGTCCCCTTTACATTTCCCTCAAGCATGATTTTTTTTGTATTTAAATCAAAAGAAATTGAATCTGCCGTTAATTTTTCCGAATCACTGCTTATTTCCACAGAAACATTTGAAAAAAGTATACGAGGGGTATGCTCGTAATTTAATTTTTCCGTTTTAAGCACATAATTTTTATTTTTTACCACAACATTGCCGGCAACTTCAATGTCATTTGAATCTGTATGTAAAAATCCCTTTTCCGCTGCAAGGTAAGCTTTTTCCCCGTCTTTCATATAAAAAACTACAGAAAGATCATCTAATATCAACTGCTTTTTTCCATCAAGCAACCTGGCTGAGTTTGCATCCAGGTTCCATTCAATTACTCCATTACGCGTTGCAGTATGATGAACCTTGCCTAAGGACATTTTTGCCCCGCTCCGTATCGCGGATTCAAGTCCGGCAGTTTCATCTAAGATATTGCGATACCTCGAAAAAACCGCAATTATAATCCCTAATAAAATAATAATAATTGAAATTAAAAAGAGCTTTAATTTTCTGGAATTTTGGTTTTTCAAAAAAAACATAAAGAATTATTTGATCAGTAGATTCGGTAAACTCGGCGCATGCAAAATTCAGGTGTTCAGCCATTCAGCTACTAATGGAATTTTATCCCAAAGTCCTTGAGCTTTAAGAATTGCTTCGCAGACTTCTCTGACAGCACCAGCTCCGCCCTTTGCAGAAGTTACCATGCATGCTTTTTCTAAAACCGTCTCATGAGAATCAGCTACCGCTATAGAAAGTTCAACAATTCTCATAAGCGGCAGATCGGGCAAATCATCACCGATAAATGCTATTTCTTCAGGAGAAACGCCTGTTTGTTCAGAGATAATATCCAGCTCAGCAGCCTTATCTCCGACCCCATCAAACAACATTGTGATACCAAGATTTTTACAACGGTGATAAAGGGCTTTTGAGCTCCTGCCGGTTACTATGCACACAGTAAGACCTGCTTCCATTAAAAGCCTTATGCCAAGGCCGTCCTTGACATTAAAGACTTTTGTTTCTTCAGAGTTGTCATTGTAGATTATACTTCCATCAGTGAGCACACCGTCAACATCAAGCAACAGAAGTTTAATCTTTTTCAGTTTATTTTCTATCTCTGAATCAGTACAGCTCATAAATAATTTGCCCTGTATAAATCACCTATCACCCGTAGCACAAGCTAAAAGGCTATGAACATCGAACATATTAAAAGATGAACGTCCAACATCGAACGTCGAATAAGGTATTATACCAATTTATAAACTGGCGGAGCGAAGCGATTTCATCATTCGATGTTCAATGTTCGATGTTGGACGTTCATCTTTTAAAACAACCTTTATGCCCAGAACCGTGAACCGTAAACAATGGTTTAATAATGACAAATAACAAAACAAGGGCGATGCTTTGCCCAAATTGCAGAAAACTTATCAGCGCGGATGAACTCCGGTGCCCTTACTGCCACATGATTAGACCGACATCATGGTGGCACAATAATTTTGTGGCCCGGCTCTTTCATGATGGGGATCAACTCATCAAGGCAATCATAATTGTTAATGCAGGTATGTTTGCGATATCCTTAATGTTTAATCAGCGTTTGCCGGGTCTTTCATTTAATCCGCTTACTGTTTTTGCGCCCAACGATCAAAGCCTTTTGATTTTAGGAGCTACAGGAACGATTCCGATAGACAGGTTTCATCGCTGGTGGACCCTTATCTCCGCCAATTATCTTCATGGAGGTATAGTTCATATCCTGTTTAATATGATTGCCTTTTACCAGTTGGCTCCTCTTGTTAACAGGGAATACGGCACTTATCGCATGATTGTTATATTTACAGTAGGCGGCATTGCCGGATTTTTTCTTTCGTACCTCGCGGGTGTTGGGTTTACTATCGGCGCTTCCGCGGCTGTATGCGGTCTGATGGGCGCCAGTCTCTATTATGGCAAAGCCAGGGGAGGAGTTTACGGCCAGCTCATTTATAAGCAAATTGGAGGATGGGCTGTGGGACTTTTTCTATTTGGCTTTATTGTTCCGGGCATTAATAACTGGGGTCATGGCGGAGGAATTTTAGCGGGCGCGGCCCTTGGTTTTTTGCTGGGATTTCAGGAGAGAAAGACAGAAACCGGTTTTCATAAAATACTGGCTGGCGCTTGCATTGCGCTGACTGTGATTGCGCTGGTATGGGGAGTTGTCTCAGCCGGTTATTATCGCATGACAGGACTTGGTTAAACCTAAATTGCTCAACTGAACTTAGCGCCCCTTCGGTGCGGACATAAGTGCCTAAAGTGAGCTAAAGT
>DAOUSD010000290.1 GCA_030627405.1 Deltaproteobacteria bacterium | reverse complement strand
GACCTGTAATGTAAGACGATGGGCTTTCTCCCATACTTTAAGTTCTCTAAAATCTCTCATTTCCACTCCTTTTTAATGCTAACGGCTAACCGCTAATGGCTAACCGCACAGGTCGAATAATTTCACCGTGTTATCAGTCGTCGATGTATAACTAATACGCCTTCCTCCTTCCGGCCTTGTGAAATTAATTATCTGAAAATCTATAGTTCTTTCCAAATTCTTTTATACAAAATTTTTTTATGAATTAAAACCAAAAAGTAAATGTATTCGAAAATTGCCGTAAAATCCTATAGGCGGTTTTTTTTGAAAACAAATTACGAAAGTTATGGAAATATTTCCCTTTGTTGATGAGAAAATATATGATATGAAAATTCAGGTGGACAGACTGAAAGTGGCTGGCTGTCAGGGAGCTTCAATTCCTCTGAGCAGCTACATATCAGTTGATATGGGAGTTTTCTGTTATGGAGAATATGGGCGGGAAAACCATCAAAGTTGAAAAGAGAAAATTTACACGTTTTAAAATTAAAGATCTTTCTTTTGCTTTGTTAAAGTCTGATTCTTATGAAGAGCTCGGAAACATTATTGATATAAGCAAAGGAGGCCTTGCCTTTCAATATCTTGTTGGGGAAAATCAGATAAAAGAAGCTTTTGAATTAGATATAATTCTTGCGAGTAATGACTTTCATATAAAAAAATTACCGTGCAAAACAATTTCTGATTTTGAAATGACTAATAAAATATATTTCAGCTCTTTAAAAATGAAACGGCATAGCATTAAATTTGGTGAGCTTGATAATAATCAAAAATCCGAATTGGATTATTTTATTAAACAATACACAATCAGCGAGGCACAGGACAAGCTGATTGATCTCGAAGGATCGCAGATATGAGCATGGAACGAACATCAGAGGTTGATCGCAAGACTAAAGAAACAGCTATCAATATTAAATTGAACCTGGATGGTAAGGGTAAACATGAGATTTCAACCGGGATTCCCTTTTTTGATCACATGCTCACGCTTTTTGCTGTTCATGGCTTTTTTGATCTAAGCGTATCTGCTAAAGGAGATATTGAAGTTGATTTTCATCATACAGTTGAAGATGTGGGGCTTGTCTTGGGAGATGCATTTGATAGAGCTCTTGGCGACAGGAAGGGGATAAAGAGATATGGCTCTTCTGTAACACCTATGGATGATGCTTTGGCATCGGCTGCCATTGATTTATCAAAGCGGCCTTATCTGGTATTTAATATTCCAAATCTAAAATTTACGGGCAGTAAGTTTGATTTTTCCCTTGCAAAGGAATTTTTCAGGGCATTTTCTAATATGGGAGGGATGAATCTTCATATAAATGTCAGCTACGGCGAAAACGAACATCATATTATAGAATCAATTTTCAAGGCCGTCGGCAGGGCGATGGATCAAGCCGTTTCTTTTGATGAACGTATTACAGAGGTTCGTTCTACAAAAGGCACATTATGATCAGACAATGTAACCGTTCAAAGGTTCACGGTTAACAGTTAACAGTTGATCAAAACATAAAACCGTGAACTGTTAACCGGCAACTGTAAACTTATTCTCTTTTAACATTCCTAAAAAGAAGTATCTGATTCTTTTATGATAAAAAAAATACATCATGATAATCTGCGCTGCCTGGTTGGAATCGGTATTATTACGTTAATGTTATTATTATCTGCATGTAAATCTGATGTGGTTATTCCTGAAACACCCGTAGTAAAATCCGGTATAGAAAAAATATTGATTTTGCCTTTTAAAGATTTATCAAGTTTATATGGTAAAAATGTTAATGTCAGGTGCCCTTTATGCGGCAATGTTTTTTCTACAGGAGATGTGGAAATATTTGCAGTTGATGTTCTTACAGATCGCCTGATTTCTATAATTAAAAGCCGTAAAGATTTTGAGCTTATACCTCCAGGCCAGGCTCATGGTGCTATGTCGGTTTTGCTGACGGCAGATAAAAAAGAGTTGTCGGAACGTGATATATTACTTAAAATCGGGCGCTCTCTTTATGCCGATGCAGTACTGGTAGGGCATGTTTATCGATTCAAGGATAGGGTGGGGACGTGGTATTCAGTTGATTCGCCTGCTTCCGTTGCATTTGATATTCATCTTATAGATGTTTCAAATGGCAGTATGTTGTGGGTAGGTCATTTTGATGAAACCCAGCGCTCATTATTCGAAAACCTTTTTAAGATCGGCACATTTTTAAGAAGAAAGGGAAGCTGGATTACAGCAGAAGAAATGGCTGTTTCAGGTCTTGAAGATGTGCTTCAGACACTTCCAAAACTATGATTATTATACCAGCGGTTGATATAAAAAACGGTAGATGCGTCAGACTCCTTCAGGGGCGTATGGATGAAGAAACAGTTTTTTCTGATAATCCTGCGGCTATGGCAAGGAAATGGGAGTCAGAAGGCGCTGAAATTATACATGTAATTGATCTTGACGGCGCCTTTAAAAAAAGTCCTCAAAATTTCAACTCAATTAAAAAAATAGTTGAAAGCGTTGACGCCCATATTCAGGTTGGAGGTGGAATAAGGGATAAAAAGACAATAACTATGTTTCTTGATATCGGGGTAAAAAGAGTAATTATCGGAACCGAGGCAATTAAGAATTCCGGTCTGGTTAAAGATGCCTGCAGGGCATTTCCAGGGCAGATCGTCGTTGGGATAGATGCTCGAAACGGATTTGTTGCTATTGAGGGATGGACTGAGACAACTCAGGTTAAAGCCGTTGATCTGGCAAAGCAATTTGAAGATTGTGGTGTTGCAGCAATAAACTTTACCGACATACATAGAGATGGTATGCAAACAGGGCCGAATATTGAAGAAACCAGACGACTGGCAGAGGCTGTATCAATACCGGTAGTTGCTTCAGGCGGTGTTTCAACAATAGAGGACATAAAAAATTTAATGCCTTTAAGAGAGGTCGGGGTAGTTGGCGTTATTACCGGAAGAGCACTATATAGCGGGACCCTTAACCTTAAAGAAGCTATTGAAATTTCAAAATCGACGGCTTCATAAAAGACCCTTCACAATATGAAGCCTTTGCAAAACGCCCCATTTTGCCCGATTAGTGCGTCAAACTCAAATTTCAATCCTCAAATTATTCGACCTGTGCGGTTAGCTTTTAGCCATTAGCGGTTAGCTTTTGGATAAAACTGTTCAACATCCTCTTTACCTCATTGACCTGTTGATTAAGTTCTCTATATGTTTCATCCTGTATATAATTGAG
>DAOUSD010000014.1 GCA_030627405.1 Deltaproteobacteria bacterium | reverse complement strand
CTTTTAGCTTAACAGTCCGTTTTTATACAAAAGTTTTGCCTAATAGCTAACGGCTAACAGCTAATGGCCGGCATCCGTCAATGTTGAAAAAGTGTAAACTACAAAATGAAGGATGCCTTTTTTTCTTTCAATATGTGCCTGTAAAACCACTACAACGCAGCAGATTGGACTTTTTTGCGACACCATCAACAAAAAATTGAAAGGGAGGTAAAAATTATGGGCGCTGTGACGTTACAGGACATCAGTTTAAATGAATATACTCTTGATAATCTATCCATCCTCAAACGATTAAGGAAAGGGCTTTTAAGTGAAAAACCCAGGGTCTGTATCGAACGGGCAAGATATTACACTGAGTATTTAAGGGATATGTCTTCCGATAAAGAACCCGCGGAAATCAGGTACGCCAATGCGGCAAAGCATTTTCTTTCTAACAAGAGCCCGCTCTTTTTTGATGATAACCTTCTGGCAGGGACAACTACATCCAAGCCCTTTGGCGCGCCTGTCTATCCTGAATGGACGGGTATGACGATCTGGCCGGAACTCGACACCATAAGTACAAGAGAAAAAAATCCCATGATACTCTCTGAAAAGGAGGCCGACGAGTTAAACTTTGACATTAATCCCTACTGGATGGAGAGAAATATAATCGAGTATACAAGGAAAAAATACAATAATCCTGAATGCATGAGAATACTTGAACGTATTGTTTTTTTCATTGCAAGCAAGGTGGGTTGTATTTCCCACACAGTGCCTGATTACAAGGTAGCCCTTGATAAAGGAGTGGAATATATCATTGAACAGGCTACTTTAAAGGAGGCAGCGTTAAAAAAAGACGAAAACCTCACCGAAGAAAACAAGCGGAAGCTTGAGTTTTACAGGGCTGTACAGATAGCCATGCAAGGCGTTATCGAGTACGCACGGAATCTCAGCAAAAAGGCGGCTGAACTTGCTGTAAAGGAACACGACCCGTTCAGGAAAGAGAACTTTCAGAAGATGGCGGATGCGTGCAGCCGGGTTCCTGCAAAACCGGCAAGGACTTTTCGGGAGGCCATTAATTCTATATGGATAGTGCAGGTGGCAATACATGCTGAAAATATTAATATGGCCATGAGTCCCGGCAGGCTGGACCAGATCCTCTATAAATTCTATAAAGAAGATATTGATAGTGGGATACTGACTGTAAAAGAAGCCATGGAACTGGCAGGCTGTTTCTGGCTGAAACTCAACGATAATACCAATCTTGTGCCTGAGACGGCTGAGGAACTTTGGGGAGGGGCAGGCACCGTGCCGGCTGTGACGGTTGGCGGGGTTGACGAAAACGGCGAAGATGCCGTGAACGACCTCACCTATATCATGCTGCGGGTCACGGAACTGTTAAAGACAAGGGATCCAAGCTTAAACTCCCGCTATCACTACGAGAAGAATACAGAAGAGTACCGCGACAGACTGGCCGAGGTCATTGTGAACACAAAGGCGGTTCCGGCAATTCATAATGATGTTGCAGTTATTAAGGTTCTTGAAAATCAGGAGACTAAACTTGAACACGCAAGAGACTATGCCGTCATTGGATGCGTGGAACTGGCCTCTGCCGGAAGAAGTTACGATGCATCAAGTTCCATCATGCTGAATCTTGTGTCTGTGCTTGAACTGACTTTAAATAATGGGAAAAGACCTATAACCGGAGATGAGCAAATAGGCCCCAAAACCGGTGATCCCTCACAATTCAATAGCTTTGAAAAGTTCTGGGGGGCATTTAAAAACCAGTCGGAATGGCTTATAGGAAAGGCAATTGATTTAAACGAATATTTCGGACATGCTTATCAGGAAATTCTGCCGTCTCCACTCCTTTCCGCATTTTTTGAAGGACCAATGGAAAAGGGCAAAGACCTTATATTCGGAGGCGCTCTCTATAATTCATCTGGGGCCACGCATATCGGATTTGCCGATACAGTAGATTCTCTGAACGCTGTCGAAAAAGCAGTATTTATCGATAAGAAATGTACTTTCAATGAACTCTTAAAGGCACTGAAGGCCGATTTTGAGGGTTATGAAAAACTGCACGCCTACCTGGTCAACAAAACCCCGAAATATGGTACTGAAGACCCTATCGCAAAAAAGAATTCTCACAATCTGATTCGATTTCTGTATGATTTCTACCAGAGCCATACTAACTACAGGGGCGGAAAGTACAGGCCAGGCTACTGGACCATGACAAACCATGCCGGTCAAGGCAAACTGTCCGGAGCCCTTCCCAACGGCAGAAAAGCATACCAGGTATTTGCCAGCGGCATTACTCCGGTATCGCAGGCAGCCAATGATCTTTCAGCATGCCTTAAAGCGGTAGGAGGGCTTGAAAGCCAATGCATAGCAAGCGGCGAAGCACTTAACCTCAAATATCCATCTGTTGAAGGTGAAGAAGATATCAAGACATTCGGTCAGGCAGTTGAGGCATATCTCCGTTATGGTGGGCTCCATATACAGTTTAACATTATGTCTTACGAGGATCTTATTGAGGCCAGGAATAATCCTGACAAGTATCCGGAGCTGCTGGTAAGAGTTTCCGGCTATTCAGCGTACTTTAAGGACCTGAACGAAGCAATGAAAGAGGAAATTATCACAAGGACCGCATACAACATAAAAACCGGAAAGGCTGTACCCTTTCCCGAAAAACATAAATCTATGCTGGCTTTTGAGTAACGTGATAGTCTGGTAAGCTAATAAGCTAATAAGCTAATAAGCTCAACAGCTCAACAGCTCAACAGCTCAACAGCTCGCCCTAAGGGCGCTAGGAGGTTGTGATGCTGGAAAATATTTCAAATTTTATTCTGCTGCGGAATATCCGGGTAAAAATTTTGCAAAAAAGTTTTCTCAACTGCATTGAATCTGAGTTTGCAGAAGAGTTCCTCGAACGGCTGCTGAAATTAATGAGCCTGGTTTTCTTTCTTAATAAAGACTTTAAAAGAAACATCGAAAACTTTAACGGCAGATATCTTTTTAAGAGCAGAGATAACAAGATTACAGTGGCTGCTGTTTTTCGAGACAACCGAATGAAAGTCTATGAAAAGGCTATAGACAGGACAAATATCACCGTGACGTTCCGCAATTCAAAGGCGCTTATGGACTATCTCCTTTCACCAAAACCCGATATCCTTGGTTCAATTCTGAGGCAGGATGTAACCATTGACGGCAATCTTAACTATCTTTATAAATTTGCTTATATGGCTAAACATCTGCAATTAATAGTAGCAGGCAGGGCATGAACGAAAATGAAAAACTACTCCATGTCCAGCGCAAGCCCTTAATATTCGATATACACCACTTTGCCCTTGATGACGGGCCAGGTATAAGAACCACTGTATTTATGAAAGGATGCCCTCTTTCCTGCCTCTGGTGCCATAATCCGGAGTCTATAAAGAGTGGCAGAGAGATTGCCTTTTATCCCCAGCTTTGTATCAACTGCGGCGACTGCAAGGCGATTTGTCCGGAGGACGCCATAAGTTTAGAAGATACTGGCAGGATCATCCGGGACAGGTGCACGGCCTGCGGCAAATGCGCTGAAGAGTGCCCGACAACAGCACTCAAGATTGTCGGCAAATACTATTCCGTCAGCAACTTGATTGAAATACTCCTGAGTGATCATATTTTTTATGAAACCTCAAAAGGGGGCGTAACCTTTTCTGGCGGTGAGCCAACGCTCTATATGGATTACGTTGGTGAAGTCATGAAGGAATTAAAGGCGAATAATGTCCACATTGCAATAGAGACGTCCGGGATGTTTAACCTTGATGAGTTTAAAACAAAACTTCTGCCATATATTAACCTAATTTTTTATGATATTAAATTGTACGATCCTCGTAAACATGAACAATATACCGGAAGAAGTAATAAACAGATATTGAGTAATCTTGCTGATCTTGTAAAGGAGCCAGACGTCAGAATCATACCAAGGCTGCCCCTTGTACCCAAAATTACGGCAACAACCGACAACCTGACTCAGATAGTCCGCTTCCTGAAAAGCGCAGGAATTACCGCGTGCGAACTCCTGCCTTACAACCCCGGCGGAATAGCAAAAAGAATCGCCATAGGGAAAGATATCCCTCCTGATATTCCTCGTACTATGATGAGGATGGAGGAAGAAAAAAAGTTTGGGGAAATATTTGCCAGACTGAAAAATTAAGCGCCTCGAAATCGTACAGGTCCCCTATTTTTTACATTGACAGTTCCGAACAAAGGCGAGTATATTTATCCTTATCGTAAATTACTCGCTTGTATTTTCTGATGGAGGTAAAATTGGTTGATTATCTACCCAGGTATATCGAAAAAAATGTATCCGACGATTTAAAACATAAGATGGTCTTTGTCGGTGGGCCGCGACAGACCGGAAAAACTACGATGGCGAAGCAGCTTTGCCATGAGGCGGGGTTTGACACAAAAACGCGTTATCTGAACTGGGATGCGGCAGAGGACAGGGAGGATATTCTCATTGAGCGATTCCCCGCAGGGCCTGGATATTTAATTCTCGATGAAATTCACAAGTATTCGCGGTGGCGACAGGTGGTAAAAGGCCTGTATGATAAACGCGGCAATGAACTTAACATTCTTGTTACCGGCAGTGCGCGGCTTGACCATTACCGTCGTGGGGGCGATTCCCTTCAGGGGCGGTATCATTTTTTCCGGCTTTTTCCGCTGACATATGCCGAACTGGCTATGCCGGCGCCATCAACGGTGCGGGATCTTCTGGTCTATGGCGGATTTCCCGAACCTTTCATGCTGCAGTCGGAAAAACAGAGTAAACGATGGAGCAGAGAATACCGCTCACGAATTGTCAGGGAAGAACTGGCCGATCTTGAGAACGTTCGGGACCTGGGCATTATTGAAAAAATGGTGCTTCGTCTTCCTGAACTGGTTGGTTCTCCACTCTCAATCAATGCGCTGAGAGAAGACTTACAAGTCTCACATCAATCCGTATCGCGGTGGATCGGCATGCTCGAAAATCTCTATATGATTTTCCGGATATATCCGTTTGGAGCACCCATGATAAGGGCAGTCAAAAAAGAGGCAAAGCACTACCATCTTGACTGGACAGTGGTCAGCGATACGGAAAAGAGATTTGAAAACCTCATGGCCTGCCATCTTCTGAAATGGTGTTTTTTTCTCCAGGACACCGAAGGCCGGGATATAGAGCTTCGATATTTCAGGGACGTGGACAGACGAGAGGTGGATTTCGTGATTGTTGAAGATGGAAATCCTCTCCATTTTGTCGAATGCAAAAAGAATTCCGGCAGAGATATCAGCCGGCCGCTCAACTACCTGAAAACTCGCTTCCCTTCCGTGCAGGCCACACAGGTATCACTTGAGAATGATATGGATCTGATCACAAAGGAAGGTATCAGGCTATGTTCAGCCCACTTGTTTCTTTCGGAGTTTGTGTAAGGATAGGGAGAAAACCGCAAAAGAAAATCAATATTCATTCCTTGACGATATAAACTGAGGATGTCCACTAAGCCCACTTTCTCATTTTTTAGAAGTTCCTATATGGGCTACATAAAATTGTTGACATTTATGGCCTATATGGCCTATATGGGCTATATTAAAGGAGGTAAAAATATGGCAAAAATTTCAACGGTCAGGGCTAGAATCGAACCAGAATTAAAGGCAGAAGTGGAAAAACTTTTCAAACAACTTGGTTTGTCAACTACCGAGGCAATCAATTTATTCTATCGTCAAATTAAAATGAGAAAAGGGTTACCTTTTAATGTTGTAATCCCCAATAAAACAACGGAGAAAGTCTTTAAAGAGACTGATATAAAGAGAAATCTTATCCGCTGTGATGGGGCTGATGATATGTTTAAAAAGCTGGGGATATAAATGCTTATACCATCTTACACCAAGCAATTCGCGAAAGACCTTAAAAAGATGTTAAAGCGTGGAAAATCAGACGAAAAGATTAAAAGAGTCATCCGAAAGCTCATAACTGAAAAACGGCTCGAAGCACGTTATAAAAATCATCGGCTACTTGGTAACTATAAGAACAGGCGAGAATGTCACATCGAACCAGACTTGCTGTTAATCTACAAAATAATGGAAAATGAAATCATTTTTGAAAGAACAGGCACTCACTCTGATCTTTTTGAATAATGAAAACTTTTTGCTAAAGAATTTTGCATTTATCTAATTTGTTGAAGATGCCCTAATTCCCTTTCTCTCGAACTATCTCAACCCGCTGTGAGTTTATCTGTTATTCCCGCTTTCCCCTATCTCGCTTAGGATTATATAATTCTTGCCTTTTCATTAAAAACAGTGCAATATTAAGACATTACAACAATTAAGAAACGACCTGTTAATATCAAATATCACTGATTTATTTCTTAACATTTAATATTGGGCAGTAAAAAATAATTGGTGAAAAAATCGCAAGGGGTAACCAATGGTTACTTCTTGACGATATAAACTTATAAACTGAGGAACATCCCATAGATTCCACGACTTTTACCGGGACAGGACGTATAAAAAAATGAGCTTGTGCAGTTTTATCTTGATTTATGCAATTTTTATGCAACAATCAACGCTAAATTAAATTTAAGGGGGCATCATGCTTATTGAATTTAGCATCACCAATTATCGGTCTTTTCAGCCACCCCAGAAGCTGACTCTGACGGCAAACACCTCCAGCGAATTGCAAGAAGAAAACACTTTTGTCTCACCTGCATCAAATTTGCCGCGCCTTCTTCGCTCTGCCGTTGTTTATGGCCCAAACGCCGCCGGCAAAAGCAACCTGGTCCAAGCCATTGCTTTTATGAAGAGTTTTGTCTCGTCTTCAGCCAAAGAAAGCCAGGAAGGCGAGAAAATTGACACAACACCGTTTCTATTTAACATGCAAGGCAGCCAAAACCCTTCCGAGTTTGAAGTCCTGTTTATTCAGGACGGTATCCGTTATCAGTATGGTTTTGCCGTAACTCCCGAAAGAGTAACCTGGGAATGGTTGTTTGCCTATCCCGAAGGCAGGGCGCAAAAGTGGTTTGAACGAAACTTCGATCCCGAGACCCAAAAGGATGTCTGGTATTTTGGGCCTAAATTCACCGGCCGCCGCAAGGTCTGGCAGGAGGCGACTCGCAGCAATGCGCTTTTCCTTTCAACCGCGATTCAGTTGAACAATGAACAGCTTAAGCCCGTATTCAACTGGTTTGATCATAAGCTGCATGTTATCGATCAGGGAGGAAACCTTCATCCAGGGTTCAGCACCAGCGAATGTGAAAAGGAAGAGAAGAAAAAGAAAATCCTCAAGTTTATGAATGCAGCGGATTTGTCGATTACCGATATCTTTTTGGAGAAAAAAGAATTTTCCACGAAGGACTTGCCCGCCGAAATGCCGCAAAACATTAAAAAAGAAATCAGCAAAGAGCTCGATGGCAAGAAACTGACCAGTCTATTTTTTATGCATCCATCTTCCGATACAGGGAAAGATGTGGCTCTTGAATTCGAGGAAGAGTCCGCAGGTACCCGCAAGCTTTTTGCCATGGCAGGCCCATGGCTGAATGTCCTGGACAATGGTCTTGTTCTCTTTGTGGATGAACTGGATACAAGCCTGCATCCTCACTTGGTCCGATTTCTTTTGAATCTGTTCCATAACCCCGAAACAAATCGACACAACGCCCAGTTGGTTTTTACTACCCATGATACCACGGTTCTGGATCAAACTCTCATGCGGCGGGATCAGGTATGGTTTGTTGAAAAGGATGCGGAAAATGCCACCCGCCTCTATCCGCTATCAGACTATAAACCACGAAAGGGCGAGGCCCTGCAAAAAGGCTATTTATATGGCAGATATGGAGCTTTACCCTTTCCAGGAGAATTGAGGTTTTGATGGGTACCGACAACCTGTTTCATAAGAGAAAAGAGCGTAAGGCCAGGTTATTGCGACGCAGGCGTGCAATGAAGGCTCCATATGATGTGATACTAATCGTTTGCGAGGGAGCAAAAACCGAACCAAATTATTTTAGCGAATTGAAAAAGGCATTCCGGTTGAGCAATGCCAACGTGATGGTTTGCGGTCGCGGGTCAGATCCTCTCAGCGTTGTGGATTTTGCCATTGAGACTTTTCGACGAGAACAGGAATTTGATCGCGTCTATTGCGTCTTTGATCAAGACAGGCACACAACATACAATGCGGCACTGGATAAGATGCGCCGGATAAGGCTTGGCAAAGGAAGTAAAATATTCGCCATTCCTTCAGTTCCCTGTTTTGAGTTTTGGCTGTTGCTGCATTTTATATACACCACCAAACCGTTTGATGCTCCTGCCGGTGATTCTATCTGTGCCAAGATTATCGAAGAATTGAAAAACTACCTTCCCGCATACCAAAAGGGAGATCAGGATATTTTTTATAAGATGCAGGATAAGCTGGATAACGCCATTACGAATGCCCGCCGTGTCGAACAATACCACCAAACTTCCGGGACCGACAATCCTTCCACCCTGGTGCATTCCATGGTGGAATATTTGCGAGATTTGAAGAAGGAATAAAAGAAACAAAAGCGGCTGTGGCCCGGACGGCTAAAAGCGGCGGTCTTTTTGAAAGATGGCAGGCTTTAACATAGATGTGAGCATGTTTGAACAGTTCGCAATTTACCCGCTGCTGGTGAAAAAATCGCAAAAGAAAATCAATGGATTCTTCCACATTTGTAGCCCCAATATTCCCGCTTCCCCCTATCTCGCTTAGAATTATATAATTCTTGCCTTTTCATTAAAAACAGTGCAATATTAAGATATTACAACAACCAAGAAACGAACCGTTAATATCAAATATAACTGATTTATTTCTTAGCATTTAGTGGCCCTTAAATGATCCTAAGAAGTGAAATGCAAACTACAATCGGTACAAAACAGAAAATATTTAACGTACTCCAGCAAAACCAATCTCGTTTAAGTGCATTGGTGTAAAGAAGATCGGGTTATTGGGCTAAAGATCATTTAAAGCTGATGAGCGAGGAAAAGTGTGTTCGAGAGGATAGGATAGGATAGGCAAGGCAGGCAAGGGAATTGCCTATCAATTGCCTTAATTGACTAATAACAAAGGATTTTTTCAGATTAAAAAACCAATTACAGACTATTTTGAAGGATTTCAAATGCTTTGCGAAGAATTGGCGAATAATTGTATTGGATGGTCAAACATTAGATGATATGCTTGATAATACAGTAAGAGTGGGGGTAGGTTCTGTAGATTGCCGGATAGTAAGGAATTGATGAATATAAACATATAAAAAACAGGGGGGAGATAATGCCGGGAGATGTTAAGTATGTAACGGACGAAAAGGGTAAGAGACAGGAAGTGATTTTACCTTTTCAGGTTTGGAAGGATGTGACGGACGAATTGGAAGCCCTTCGAGAGAAGCATCAAATCTTAACGGGTTTGCAACAGTCATGTCGTGATGTCAAAAGACAAAAAAAGGGTGAAATCGAAGAGCAATCGTTAGAAGGATTTTTAAATGAGCTATAAAATCATTCCGACGGAAACGTTCAAAACCCAGGCAAGAACTTTACAAAAGAAATATCCTCATATCCGTCAGGATTTAAAAGACTTGAGCAAAAGGCTTAAGCATAATCCCAAGAGCGGTAAGGCATTGGGTAAAGGGGTTTACAAAATCAGACTTGGAAGTTCCGATCTTTCAAAAGGAAAGAGAAGCGGTTATCGAATCATCAGCTATGTAACAGATGAAATTGAAATGGTGCGTTTATTGACAATATATATCAAACCCAGGAAAGCAACCATTACTGATAACGAGATTTTATCTATTTTACGCAAGGAAGGATTAATAAAATAATGGCGAAGTCGTTCCACATAATTGGCTAAAAGCTGCGGCCTTTGAAAGATGGCTGGCTTGAATAAACATGTGAGCATGTTTGAACAGTTCGCAATTTACCCGCTGCTGGTGAAAAAATCGCAAAAGAAAATCAATGGATTCTCCCACATTTGCAGCTCCAATATTCCAGCTTCCCCCTATCTCGCTTAGGATTATATAATTCTTGCCTTTTCATTAAAAACAGTGCAATATTAAGATATTACAACAATCAACAAACGAACTGTTAATATCAAATATCACTGATTTATTTCTTAACATTTAATGGTTCGCCTTGCCTGCTACGGGGCGAATGCCGAGTTGAGCTGTGCTCTCGGCATTATGACATCAGAAACAAACAGGAATAATACATAAAGGTAAGTCATGGAATCCATTATCCAAGTGATTGATAAGCGGTGTGTTGAGCAGGTTAAGAGAGCAGACGACCTGCTGAAAGTGCTTGAGGCGTTTGGCTGGAAGGACACGAGGCCCAAACGGATCAATGCGCGAAAAGAAAGTTCCTTGCTTCTCGATTTCCATGAGACTATCGAAGTATCTGCATCCACGTTGATACCAAACGATTTCATGCGTGACTATCACGAATGGTACTCGGGTGTACTGGCCCTCGTAGAGGGAAATATGCCCAGCCGTACCAACGAGGTAATTGCACTCCATGAGGGTATCAAGGGGGTCAAGGATGCTCCCATCCCCATGATTCGACTATTGCAATCAGATAACATGACTTTCGAGATGCAAGTCACGCTAGCGTCTCGCATTTCTCACATGCAATCTGTAGTTGCTAGTATTCCTGCATACATGAATGCGCGCCTCTACGATGTTGAGTTGGCGGTAGCTCAGACATATGTGCGCGATGAGCTGTCCGAGGCCGATGTGCTGCTTAAATCTCGGTTCGTGAGAGCCGCTGGCGGAATGGCGGGCGTACTTCTCGAGCGGCATCTCAAATTGCTCTGCGACAGGCATCATCCACCCATCAAGTATACAAAGAGTGCTGGTATCTCCAAACTCAACGATCTCCTGAAGGACGGCGGTGCCTATGATGTTGCACAGTGGCGAAAAGTCCAGTGGATGGGGGACATTCGCAACGGCTGTGACCATGCTCGGACAACGGAGCCACGGAAAGAGGATGTAAGAGACTTGATAAGTGAGGTCGGTAAACTCGTCTCCTTATTCGTGGTGTGATCTTGATCGTAGAAGTAGCTGGAACGGTTATGGTGTTACAAGGAACTTGAATGGCGCCGATAGATAAGATTTATTTGGAAATATTTGGTCATGTACCGAATAAGCCTGGGACTGCATATGAAATGTTAGCGTGCATCGCTGAGCATTTGATGAACGAGGGAGAGATTAAACATGACCGAAAAATTCGCGGAGAATTCTCAAAGACTTTATATCAAATAGATGTTTTATCGACAGATCAATCTGGTCAATCTATGGGTGAAGCTAAGAATTACACAATCCAGAATAAAAAAGTCGGTAGAGGTGATTTGCAGAAACTAAGTGGAGTTTTACCCGATCTCCCCGATGTTTCAAAAGGTAAGTTTTTTTCAGCTACGGGATATACAGCACCAGCTAAAAAATATGCCGACGCTAATTCTAAGTTTCCAAATGGAAAACCTATTGAAATATTTGAGTTCAGACCAAGTACGGAAAAAGATGAAGAAGGCACCATCAAGACCATCTGTATACATATGCACTTTACCATTCCACATCCACAACGTGGGAAATGGGTGCCCCACTTTACAGATAACGGAAAAGAAAGTTGTAAATCTCTGGTAGCCGAGGGTGAAACAGAATTTCATTATAACCTTCAATTAGAGAGGTTTTATGACGAACAAGGCAATGAAAAGCTTTCTTTATATGATTTGACCAGTCAAGAATATGGTGAAGTAAATTCTGAAACCAAATCAGCTCAAGGCTGCTTTCTCTTGCCTGATCATTATGTACGTATCGAAAGTGTGTTGGCGGAGTTAAAGGGTTTGGAGTATGAAATTCCGTATACAGATGTGCATGAGAAAATGGAGATAACAGATAACAGTCAATGCCGATTTGTCGTTAAAGATACTGACGGAGAAATAGTTCGATTCATAACCGATCAACATATTCAAAATTATAAGTTTGATAATGAGGGTAATTTGATCACACCATAACAATAAAAATCAGCCGATCGCTAACGCACCAGCCGATTTTGGTGTTACATGTTTTTAACATTCACTGCGCTGAACAAAATTTATGGGCAAAAAAATTTGAGAAGAAACTGAATAGGCACGTAGATGAAACTGACGGATAATGAGATAAGAGATATTAATCGCTATCTGGAAAAAGGCAAACCTCTGCCAGAGAAGTATCGGTTTTTGTTGTTTGAGGATAAGCGGGAGGTGGAGTTGGTTTGGAATGGGAAGATTAGTGAGGTTTGCAATGTGGTGCTGCCGTTTCAGGTTATTGAGCAGGTTGATGAGCCGCGCGAGGAGAAAGCCGTCAAATTGCAGATGGACCTTTTTGACATGCAGACCGGCCGCTGGAGTTCAAAAGCGTGTTCCGGGAATGTCCGCCGGGGCGGCGCAAGATCGCAGTAAAAGTGGTGGACATATTCGGCAATGACACCATGAAGATAGCGGAAGTGACTATAGGAGGGGGAAAATAATGGAAAGAAATGAAATAATACGTACCCTGCGCGGCTTTATGGATATGAACAAAGATAGATATGAAATCATACGAATCGGTGTTTTTGGTTCAGCGGCGAGAGACAGCATGAATGAGCAAAGTGATATTGACGTTGTTGTTGAGCTTGGTAAACAGGACTTATTTAATATTATTGGCATTAAGCAAGACTTGGAAGAACAATTTGCCAAACCTGTAGATGTTATCAGTTACAGGGAAAAAATGAACCAATTTCTTAAGAAAAGAATAGATAAAGAGGCAGTCTATGTATGATAAGGAACTCGCTCTGGAAATTTTATCCCAGATTTATCAGGCAAGTCAGACAATTTTAGAACGCTTTAAACCTGTAAAATCCATAAACGATTTTACAGACTCACCAGCGGGCATGGAGAAATTTGACAGCATTTGTATGCTGTTGAGTGCAATTGGTGAAGCATTAAAAAATCTGGACAAAACTACAAGCAAAACCCTGTTGCCTTGGTATCCCCAGGTTGACTGGAAAAAAGCAAAAGGATTGCGGGATATCATATCCCATCAATATTTTGATATTAACGTGGAAGCAATTTATAATGTTTGCAAAAACAATATTCCCGAACTGGCACAAACCATAAATAAAATGATTAGAGAATTATCATAAATGGAATCTAAAAATGTCTTATTGGAATTATAGGGTTATTCGAAAGCACTATAAAGAATCAGATACAAATACATACCAAATTCATGAAGTGTATTATAAGGAAGATGGGGCGATAGAAGGTTGGACAGAATCTGCCGTGGAGCCTTTAGGTGAAACACCAGATGAACTGCGTGAAGACATTCGTTTTTTCATGAAGGCATTTCAAAAGCCCATCTTGGAAGAACAAGTCAAAGATGAAAAGCCAATCTTGGTCGCTGACGATAATTCACAACAAATTAACGAGGGGCATTATTTTGAACTTATGGATCGTGCTTCAGTTGCTGTTGATTACATTTATCAGTTTCTGGGTTGTCATCCATTAATGAGAAGGGAAAGCAGGCTTCATGGACTATATCAACAAGCTGAAAAAGCATTGGCTGAACTTTACCAGGAGGCAGGTCGACTTGAATATGAACATACAGAAAAAAGCAGCTTATCCGTTAGAGGGTCAGATTTATGAGAAAATCAAAGGGAAAATTCCATATTGGGCAGATATGGGACGTATTAAGGTCCCTTAAAGCCGCTACGTACAAAAGCCGGCCTGTTGGCCCGGACATTCGATGAATATGAAAGAAAAAATAACTAAAAAACTCTCAATCATTGAGAAGGAATATAATGTTAAAATCATATATGCATGCGAATCAGGCAGTAGAGCATGGGGATTTGAATCACAAGATAGTGATTATGATGTAAGGTTTATTTATTTCCACGATCTTAATTGGTATCTGAGTATAGAAGATCGAAGAGATGTAATAGAAGAGCCTGCTGATGGAGTTTTTGATATTAATGGTTGGGATTTACGGAAGACATTAAAATTATTACGCAAATCAAATCCACCATTATTGGAATGGCTTCAATCACCAATTGTATATAAAATAGATAACTATACCAAATTGATTAAAAATCTTTTGCCAAAATATTATTCGCCAGGAAATTGCTATTACCATTATCTTCATATGGCAAAGGGTAATTTCCGGGACTATCTAAAAGGTGAAGAGATCTGGATCAAGAAATATTTCTATGTATTGCGGCCTATATTAGCCTGCCGGTGGATCGAAAGATATAATTGCCCTGTGCCGATGGAATTTGAGATTCTGCTGAGAAAAACGGTTGATGACAAGGAACTACGAATCAAAATAGATGAATTGCTTAAAAGAAAAAGATCAGGTGAAGAACTTGATAATGCTCCAAGAATACCGGTTATTAGTAAATTTATTGAAACTGAGCTAAACAGACTTGCTCAAAACAAACCTGACAAAACGGAGCTTAAAGACTATTCTGAGCTTAATAGAGTATTCCGAAAAATTATTGGAATTGGGGACATTCTTGATAAATTAGACAAATACTGCATTCTCCGGCAGAACAAACACAAGTCCAATTAGTCTAAGGGCTTTCCCAAAATTTCGACCTGTGCGGTTAGCTTTTAGCGTTTAGCCGTTAGCATTGAAAAGGGATGGAAATGAGAGATTTTAGAGAACTTAAAGTATGGGAGAAAGCCCATCGTCTTACATTACAGGTCTATAGAATCACAAAGAAGTTTCCTTCAGATGAACGAT
>DAOUSD010000278.1 GCA_030627405.1 Deltaproteobacteria bacterium | reverse complement strand
GAAATAACACCCAATGGGTGAAAGTTTGTAATAGTAAAACATCCTGTAATCATTAACCTAATAGCTAACCGCTAAAGGCTAATCGCTCAATTTAGGTAATACTTAATTCAGCAATTCTAATTATGGCATTTTTTCTTTTACAATTGTGCGCTACATTCCCCTTAATCCCCCCCTCAAAGGGGGAATTTATCGGTAGGATTCCTCCCTTGAAGGGGGACAGGAGGGTGTTATTTTTCAAAATTAGAATTGCTGCTGTACTTAGGGCCGCTTGATTAATTTAAGGTGTATTATTATCTGTACTTATCAATTTCTTTTAGAATTTCAGGAGCTACCTCATAACCGAATTTGGTTGCTTTATCACAACTTTCAACGGCTTTGTCATATTCACTTTTTTCCAAATACGCTATTGCTAAATTGTTGTAAGCAATTGCAAAATTAGGATCAAGTTCAATTACTTTTAAATTGGCTTCTATGCTTTCATCAATCGAGCCTGACATTAAATAAGCGCTTGCTAATGTAGAATGAGCCTGAATAAACTTGGAATTAAAAGTGAGAGCTTTTTTAAGGGCTGCGATAGCTTCTTCCGTATCTCCCCTTTGAAGATGAACAAATCCTATATTACCATAACCCTCGAAAAAGCCGGCCCTTGCCTTTGTTGCCTGTATGTTGTATTCAAGGCATCCATCCAGGTCGCCACGCTGCAGGCAGATCCCTCCAAGTTGTACGTAGGCTTCGGCAAGGCTTGGGCTGCAGTCTATTGCAGCCTGCAGTTCTCTTTCAGCTTCATTGTATTTTTTCTGACCCATCAGGCCTACTGCAAGGTTATAGTGAGATGTTCCGCAATCCGGATTTGCAGCTATGCCGGTCTGTTGCATAGCAATATATTCTTCGACATTTTTTGGTTTCGGCATAATTTATTCCTTAAAATTTTTATTTAAAAATGAGGTAATTTCTCAATAAATCCGGGCAAATTACATGATACAAGACTCGCCCACTGATAATAAAATGTAAGAATATATAAAACTCGCCCTAAGATGCTCAAACAATCAGCTATTTTATATTTCATCACCAGCGGACTTATCTTTTTTATTACCCGAACTTTTTGAGAAGTTGTAAAATGAGTTTTCAATTTCTGTATTTTGAGTTATTATGGCACTAAAATATTGTCAAGTAAAAACAGATCGAAGTCAATATAACATCGTTTTTTATCGAAATGTAAATTCAAGGGAAATATTTCTCCTTGACATGGTTATATATTTTATATAATTTTTTTACGTTATAGATTTATTGGCGGTAACAAGGAGGATATTATGATAACAGGATCTTTTACAGCACTTATAACGCCATTTAATGATTTTGCAGTTGATTATGAAAATCTCGATAAGCTTGTGGATTTTCAGATAGAAAACGGCATAACAGGAATTTTGGCTGTTGGGACAACAGGCGAAAGCCCATCTTTAGCGTGGGATGAACACAATAGAATTATAAAAAATATTGCAAAAAAAACAAAGGGTAAATGTATTTGTATAGCAGGTACGGGAAGTAACAATACCAGTGAAACCCTTGAAGCGACAAAGCACGCTGTCGATATTGGCGTTGATGCTGTGTTGCTTGTAGATCCATATTATAACGGCCCGAGTTCACTTGAAATACGTAAAGAATATATTGGACCGGTTGCCGGAGCTTTTCCGGATGTTGAGATTATTCCTTATGTAATTCCCGGCAGAACAGGCACACAGCTTTTACCTGAAGATTTAGCTCTCCTTAACAAGAAGTTTGGAAATGTTAATACAGTTAAAGAGGCAACCGGAAATATAGAAAATATGAGACATACCAGAGCTTGTTGTGGAAATAATTTTACCATTCTATCCGGTGATGATGGGATGACATATGATATGATGGTTGACCCGCAGATAAAAGCAGCCGGGGTTATTTCCGTTGTTTCAAATATTGCCCCAAAAGCTGTTTCTGAAATGGTTAGGTTCCTTGAGCAGGGTAACCAGGCCGAGGCCAAGAGACTATTATCAGCACTTGAACCGCTCTTTAAGATAGTTACTGTAAAAACCATGGAAGTGACGCGCTATGGAGAAGTTGTTTTCAGGGCAAGGAATCCTCTGGGCTTAAAGGTCCTAATGGCTATTCTTGGCGTGACATCCGGAGAATGCAGAAAGCCTTTGGGAAAAATAACAAAAAATGGTCTTGATATTATTATTGAAGCAGCACGAAAAGTTCAGGCCGATAACCCTGAAATATTCCAGCCGGCAGCAAATTTTTTTGGTGTAGATATTGAGGCTCGTTTACAAGATCCTTCAAGTTGTGAAGGACTTTTTTATGAAGAATACTAAGGGCTCGGTAAAAACCTTGAGCCGGAAAATGGTCGAGCAGTCAACCGCTCGACCATTTTCCCACTTGACCACTCAATCCGATTTCTTCTCTTCTTTTATGCTGAAATCACCGTCTTTAAACATGAGCCACTTCAGCCACTTGATTCCAAATTCTAATAGAGCGACTTCATCTTTCTTTATTTTTTCAAGAGTTTCTTTTTCTATATCATAGCGCTCAAGGAATGAACTTTCAAAAACAAATTCTCTGAACTTGTCAATATTGTAACTAACTAAGAAAAACATTTTCTTGCTTTGTTCGGTGAGCATTACATTTTTTGGAAAAGATCTCTTTCTAACAAGCAGATCTGTCCAGCCGGCATTAGTTTCATCATGGATATCTACGCCCTGATTCTTACGCCATTCACGTATTGTCCATACTTTTTCCTCTTCAAAGCCAAGGCAGTGAGGTTCATGAACAAAAAAATAGAAATCCTTATCATCCGCACCTTCTTTGTGACTCAATGAAGCAACGCCTAAAGGGTAATAACGACAGGTAGTGGGCCTGTCTTCATAGATTATGCATCCATCATCTCTTATAAAAGGGCATGATTTTTCCTCATCGTCCATCAACTTTAAAGTTACAATAGGTAGATCTGTTTTTTCTAAAAGCTGTGGTTCAGTATAGATTGCCAGAAATTCTTCTGATGAAAGCTGCAAACGATTTTTTAGCCTGATAATATCATAAGGGGTAAGATTAATGTTAATACCCCTGCAACATTTAGTAAAACATTTTACACCCTTATGGCATTTGAACTTAAATTTGTCGTCAAGGCCGAATCTAACAGGTTCAATACCAGCCATATCGGGCATATTATTTGACATATTCATATGTTATTTTCCTTTCACAGGATTTATAAATCTTAGATTGTATCAAAAAGCTTGACCTTTCGTATCTGAATAAAAAAATGATGTCAATATAGACTTTCAGATAATTAATTTCACCGCGTTATCAGTCGTTGACGTATAACTAATATGCCTTTCTCTTTCTATCCTTGCGACCTGTGCGGTTAGCTTTTAGCCATTAGCGGTTAGCTTTTGGATAAAACTGTTCAACATCCTCTTTACCTCATTGACCTGTTGATTAAGTTCTCTATATGTTTCATCCTGTATATAATTGAG
>DAOUSD010000300.1 GCA_030627405.1 Deltaproteobacteria bacterium | reverse complement strand
CAACATAATGACCCCTTTTCACTTGCAAAGTTGTCCTGAATAGCCTGAAGCCGATCAAGGTAAATTAAGGACAAAAATTCATGCATTTTTTGCCTCCTATTGAGGATATGCCTTATAGGGAAAACCATGTGTTGATTTTTCCATGCCCGTGACCATGGTCTGGAATATCGAAAACGGCATGCCCAATCCCAACAAATCGCCTCCCCATCTGCCGATCGCTCTTGCTCCGAGGCAGAAAAAAGAACCATTCAGCCTTTGTTCCAAAAAAGGCAAGGCTGTTAAGTCTGCGCAGACGCCTCTAATCCCAATGGTACTCATCTCAAAGCGACTACCGTTAAGGAAATTGTAGCCCTGAATTGCGAGCAGTGCCTGTTGTGGCTTTACTCCCAGGATCACCACATCGGGTGCCATGTCGAGTTTATTTGCCGGATAGGCCACCGCAGCATCCATAATGGCTGGTTGAATTGCCGTCATCCCGGAAACGGCTTTCAATGCCACCCCTAGTGTTTCATAGCGACCTGTGTCCTCTTTTCCAAAGAGTGCAAACTGCATGTTGCCGCTTTCCTCACAGGCATAGACCAGCCCATTTGTGAAGTCAGCAGGAGCTGCTGTTTTGTTCATCAAGTCGGTGTATTTTCTCTTGCCTTCTAGAGGTTCTTTCTCGTACGCGTCAACAAGACCAAGGGCGATAGCAGCGGCAGTACAACCCACGTTGTGTCTATTTATCACAACCACCTCATCTTTGGTTGCAGCTATTTTAACGGCTTCGCACCAGGGAATGCCCTGGTATTCCCCGGGAGGTTTCGTGCCCTGTGGGATATCTTTTCCTTTTGGAATCAGTTTTACCCCTATGGGTTGCATCAGTGGTTCCTGTTCGCCAAAGACACCCATGAATCGTGTACTTGCTTCCTTAAAGCTGATGCCGATACCCTCATTTGAATCATTCATTGTTTACCTCCCGGTCTTCAATTCTTCGTTCGTTGATTTTTCAGGTTTTCCCAAGACGCCGGCCCTTTTAAAATAGTATTACTGTCGCGTTAATAATTTGTAATTACAGGGAATTATTAGCTTCGTAAAAAAAGCGCATAACTTTTACTAAGTATAGCATAAAGGCAATGGTATGTCAAAATCGTAGAATTACAAATAATGGTAAAGGAGGCCTTTACGTGTAAAAGTATGATATGCTTTGCAGACCGCAGGTTCTTTCCCTGCGCAAAGCCCAGCCCAAGGATAAAACAGCCCAGAAATTTGCAATTTGCTGTAGATCTAAAGGTTCCTGAAAACCCCCTCTTTTTAGGTCATGCCCCTGTTCGTTCAAACGATTTGGTTGAGCGCGTTAAAATTATTTTTGTATATTTCTTCCTGCTCATTAAGAATTTTCCTGAGAATATTTATATTTGTCATGGGATTCATTATTACACACCGAAGCACAATTATATCTTCTTTGTGCTTGTTTCCTATGCTTAGAGTTGTTCTTGATACAAAACTTTTACCTGCTTCCCTTTGTAATCGTTGAACAGTTCTGTTTATTTTATTTAGTTTTTCATTGATACTTTGTCTCTGTTCAAAATTGTCTTCGGATAATTTTTCCCTAATGTCGGCTGGACATATTCTATAAGTGAGAAGATTAAGTTCCGGAGAGGTTATAAGCTGGAAGTCAGGTCGCTTCTTAATTTCTTCAGCAAGTTTGCGTGCTGTTTCTATCCCGTGCTCAATTAGGAGAGCATATCCCTGGGTTCCCATAATCTTGAGCGCACAGTCGAGAATAATAGAATTAGCCTCTCTTGATCCTGCTATTGATTTAATGCCCAGGTCCACCGAACCCGGCCGGTTAACATAATTTGCATGATATTCAATTGAGTCCATGATTGCAGGGTTTTTAAAATAGACCATTCCGCTGCTCATGGGCATATAAAACTGTTTATGACAATCTATGGTAACAGAATCGGCGAGTTCTATGCCGTCAAGAAGATGGCTGTATTTTTCCGACATAAGGGTAGGGCCGCCCCATGCAGCATCTACATGAAAATGGATTTTGTTTTCAGAACACAGCACGCCGATTTCCTTAAGAGGATCTATGGTCCCGGTTTCTGTTGTGCCTGCAATACCAACGACAGCTAAAATCCTTATCCTGCCGCCGGTTTGTTTTATTTCTTTGATTTTTTTCTTCAGAAGGTCAAGGTTTATTCGATTATTTGCATCTACATCCATACCAATAATATTCTGATTTCCGATTCCAAGAATTCCCCCTGCTTTTTTGAGCGAGTAATGGCCGAGTCTTGAGGTAAGAATAACGCATTTTTCTATTCCATACGCTTTATATGCAGGAGCAATACCTTCTTCTTCTATACCTGAAAAACCATCTTTTGTGGGAGCAAGTAAAGAGTTTCTTGCAACCCACAGGGCTGTGATATTTGCCAAAGTTCCGTCTTTTGTAAAACCTCCAAGCGTAGTCTCAGCATTCTGGGCATGTTCTTTATAAAAAGATTCATTTTTTTTGTAAATAATTCTGTGAATTTTGGCAATTACTTGTTTTTCCAGAATCGATACGATTTTTGAGGTTTCAATTTTTACAAGATTTTGATTAAGTGCAGTAACTATGGTTTTAAGATGAACCATAAAGAAAGGCATGGCTGAGGTCATATGGCCGACAAAATATGGTGAAGCAACATTAACGGCATGAGGCGCTATATCTTCAATCAGTTCTGTAATAACTTCTGCAAGTTTTTTTTCAGGGTTTTTATTAATTATAGTGTCTGTGAACCTCATGGAAAGTTCTTTAAGGCTGACTTCTTCAGTAATGCCGACATGTTTTTTTAGAAAATTATTAAGTCCGAATAGAATTTGCTCCATATATTTAAGTAAGATTAACCTGGTCTCTTTATTCTCCGGCCTGATAAATACTCTCATTAATGTCTGCCAGTTTGCGACAAGTTCAGTTTTTTCTGATATGTTATTTTTTATCTTCATTAGTTTGTCTATTTTTCCAGTTTTTTTGCTCAATTTTATCAAAAAAATTATTTCTAACATGATGGATATTTAATTCCAAGGGAATATTTCTGGAAGTAAGGAACGGGGACGAAATAACTTCCCCAACTATGCATCACAGCTTCAGGCCGCCTTCGTCCGATCTCAAATCCCAAAAATATTGAAATAGCTCGCTAT
>DAOUSD010000095.1 GCA_030627405.1 Deltaproteobacteria bacterium | reverse complement strand
TTTAAGTTCTCTAAAATCTCTCATTTCCATCCCTTTTCAATGCTAACGGCTAAACGCTAATGGCTAACCGCACAGGTTGAAAATTTTCTGGTTTTCGTTCGGGCAATAGTTAGCTTAACAGGTTGTCAATAATTTTTTTCACTATAAGCTAACAGCTAATTGCTGACTTTTGGCTTCATATGTGGAAAAAGAATAACTTCACGAATAGAAGCGGCATCCGTAAGGAGCATGGCAACCCTGTCTATTCCTATTCCCTCGCCTGCAGCCGGTGGCATACCGTACTCAAGCGCTTCTATGTAGTCTTCATCCATGAAGTGCGCTTCCTCATCACCCGCCTCTCTGTCTGCAACCTGCTGGAGAAACCGATTTTTTTGATCCTCAGGATCATTGATCTCCGAAAATCCATTGGCAATTTCATGTCCTGCAATGAAAAGTTCAAACCTGTCTGTAAGTTCGCTATCCTTTTCGTTCTTTCTGGAAAGGGGAGAAATTTCTACAGGATATCCTGTTATGAATGTCGGCTGTATTAATTTTGGTTCCACCAGAACATCGAACAGCTTTGATATTACTTTTCCGAGATACTTGGTTTTTGTAATTTTGATTGACTTTGAAGAAGCAAATTCAAGGAGTTTTTCTTTATCTTTTAAAAGGCCGGGATCTATGCCTCCAATTGTCTCCAAGGCATATGTAAGGGGCATCCTGTTCCACCTGCCTCCTAAATCAATGATATTGTTCTGGTATGTTATCTTTGTCGACCCTGTAACTTCTCTGGCCATGTAACCGAACATTTCTTCTGTCAGATCCATAAGGTCATCGTGGGTTGCATATGCCTGATAGAACTCCAGCATTGTAAATTCAGGATTATGCTTGGTTGAAATCCCTTCATTCCTGAAATTTCTGTTTATCTCGAAAATCCTTTCAAAACCACCCACAACAAGTCGTTTTAAATACAGCTCAGGAGCAATGCGCAGAAAAAGATCCATACCAAGTGCATTGTGGTGAGTTTTAAATGGTGTGGCCTCTGCCCCGCCCGGGATAGGCTGCATCATAGGAGTTTCTACCTCCAGAAAATCCCTGTCAAGGAAAAATGTACGTACGGCCTGAATTATCCGGCTTCTTTTTATAAATATTTCACGCACATTCGAATTCATAATTAAATCAAGATAGCGCCGGCGATAGCGCTTTTCAGGATCTTTAAGCCCGTGGAATTTTTCAGGAAGAGGCCTTATTGCCTTTGTGATAAGCTTCAGCTCATCGGCCACAAGGGTCCACTCTCCGGTTCTGGTTTTGAAAATGCCCCCTCTTAGGCCCACAAAATCACCGATATCCAGCTTTTTAAAGATATCGTAAGCCTGATCACCTATTTTATCTTTTCTAATATATGCCTGAAACTGTCCTGTTCTATCCCTGAACCTGATAAAACATGCCTTTCCAAAACGATTGATAGCCATCATTCGGCCTGCAACAATAAAAACAGCATCTTCTTTAATCGAATGCTGTGACTCTTCTATGGCATCTCTCAAATCCCTAACAGTATGCGAAACAATAAAATCATTTGGGAACAGATTGATATTATTATTTTTTAACTCCGCCAGTTTTTTTCTTCGTGTCTCAATTATGTCGTTTGTTTTATCCATTTCCACTCAATGTCCGTTTTAAAATATAGATTTTCAGATAATTATATTATAATCCCTGCCTGCCGCAGGCAAGTTGGTGCCTTTGTGTGGCTGGATTTACTAACCAATTTATAAATAGGTGTCAAGATAAAGTTGTTGGGCTTAGCGCTCCCTTGGGCGGGCTTTCGGGCTATGATTATATTGTTTTTTCATCAACCTACCATAGAAGCCATCTTGAATATGGGCAGATACATTGCGATGACAAGGCCTCCAATGGTAACGCCCAGAAAAACCAGCATAAACGGCTCTATCATTGCTGTCATGTTTTCGACTGCCTGATCGACTTCTTCGTCATAAAAATCAGCAATTTTTGACAGCATTTGATCCAGGGCACCGGTGGATTCGCCGACTGCGATCATCTGGCATACCATCGAAGGAAAGACTCCGCTTTCAGAAAGCGGGTCAGCCATTGTACGACCTTCCTCTATATCGGAACGTACGTCGTATATGGCTTTTTCAATTGTTTTGTTCCCGGCTGTTTTTGCTACTATATCGAGTGCGCTCAGAATTGCTACTCCACTGGTAAGCATAGTGCTCATGGTTCGTGTGAACTTGGCTACGGCGACTTTGCGCAACAGCATTCCGACTACCGGTAGCTTGAGCAATAAATCATCTAAAAGAATTCTTCCTTTTTCAGTATTATAATACTTCTTTATGGCGAATATTATTAAACCGGAACATCCTATTATATAGAGTATATTATTTTTTACAAAATCACTCATAGCAACAACAATCTGGGTAGGAAGGGGCAAACTGCCTCCCATGCCTTCAAACATTTCTTTAAATACGGGAATAACAAATACCATTATTACGGCAATTACGACTATAGCTATTATAATCGTTATGAGCGGGTATATCATTGCGCCTTTCACCTGGCTTTTAAGCTTTGCCGCCTTTTCCATGTAATGCGACAGTCTTCTCAGAATAGTATCAAGTATACCGCCTGCTTCGCCGGCTGCAATCATGTTTACGAAGAGATTGTCGAATTGTTTGGGATATTTTTTTAAAGATTCTGCAAGGGTTTCGCCGCCTTCCACCGATTCCTTTATATTGCGCAATATATTTTTAAATTTTTTGTTTTCCTGCTGGGAATAGAGTATTTCAAGACACTGAATTATTGGAAGGCCGGCATCAATCATAGTGGAAAACTGCCTGCAAAAAATTATTATATCAGATTGTTTAACTTTAGGTTGAAGAAAGGAAATGTTCTCAAACAGATCTTTTGGTTTTTGCTTGACCTTGATTGGAGTTATCCTGAGTCTGGCAAGATTGGCTTTTACAGTCGCTTCATCAGGGGCATCCATCTCCCCTTTCTTAATCTCATTTTTCCTGTTTTTCCCTTTCCACTGAAAAACCGGCATAATCAACCTCTCCTTATTGTAACAGTTTACAGTTTTGATCAACTGTCAACCGTGTAAAAGTCACCTCTCGGCATATTTTTTTTTATGATTAACCCTTTTTTAATAAGAGCGTCAAGATGCCTGTATATTTCTTCAAGGTTACTATCCGAAATTCTTGAAATATCTTCAGCCGTACATGGCCTTCTTTTTATGATTGATAAAAGATAGTTGCGGTCATCTTTATTAAAAACCCCATCATTTGACCTTGAGTCAAGAGGCTTTATTACACCTGCCCCATTTAAATATGATGCCGCATCTAATAAGTCTTTTTGGGAAACGGGCTTAACCCAGCTTTCAGCTCCAGGCCTGTCAAGCGTATTTAATTGAATTTTGTCAGGATAAATCAGACTTAAAGCCTTTTTTATTCTATTAAGTTCATCTCTGTTATCGTTTATTCCAGGCACAAGAAAGACTTCCATCCAGAGTTGTTTTGCAAATTCCTTTCTTAAAGAAACCAGGCCTTCGATTACTCTATGGAGCTCAAGTTTCGGATGTGGCCTGTTAATTTTTTTGAAGTTTTCTTCTGAAGCAGCATCAAGAGACGCTATTACTATATCAACACCGGTGATTCGTTTTCTAATGTCCGGCTGAAAAAAAAGTGTGCTGTTTGTAAGCAGGGTGATCTTGTATTTTGGATAATCTTTTTTTATAAAATTTATAATCTCTTTGATTCCTATGTGAAGTGTAGGTTCACCGGAACCTGAAAAGGTTATAAAATCCAATTTTGGATTGCTGGATAAAAAGTCTTTCAGTTCTTCCTGTAGCGGTTCTACCGGTATATATTCCTTGCACTTCGTGGTAAGATGTGTAGTTTTTCCACATTCACAATAAATGCAATTGAGCGTGCATGTCTTGTGAGGCATAAGATCAATGCCCAGAGATAAACCAAGCCGCCGCGAGGGAACCGGTCCGAAAATATATTTGTAGTGCGGATGTTTTTTGTAAGCCATTTACTGTAACTACTCAGGTTTAGGGTTCACAGTTGTCGGTTCACGGTGTTTTCAATGAAAAATGCAATGACTGAAGCATTTTAACCATTAATTGTAAACCATAAACTGTTGGCGTATGTTTAGTTGCTATACTATAATATAAATTAAATAACAATAGCTCTGATCTGAAGTGATGAAAATCATGCTTTTTTCGGCATCCTTCATTTCATACGCGACCGTGACGGCCATCGCTGTCGGTGAGTTTGGTTATCCAAACTTGACAAACTTATTTTAGTGGCGTACATATACAAAATATTTTATACGTCATTATATTTGGAGGTGCTGCATGAATTCTAAATTAACATTACGGCTTGATGAAGATTTAATTCAAAGCGCAAAGTCATATTCAGCTAAAACCGGTAAATCTGTTTCTAAAATTGTTGCTGATTATTTTGCGCTCATTAACAAGAAGTTATCAGATAAGCAAAGAGAAATTTCGCCTCTAACACGTTCTCTGAGGGGGTCACTCAAAAAAGGAAAGGTGTCGGAAGAAGATTATAAAAAATACCTTGAAAAGAAATATTTATGAATATTTTATTTGATACCAACGTTGTCCTTGATGTCTTGCTTGACCGAAAACCGTTTTCTGCACCTGCTTCAGTTATATTTTCATTGGTTGAGGCAGGAGAGTTCATTGGCTTTTTAGGGGCAACGACAGTCACAACAATTTTTTACCTTGCAACCAAGGTTGTTGGTAAAAAACAAGCAGAAGAGGAACTATCGAAGCTTTTATCTATTTTTGCTATCGCACCTGTCAACAGAGCTGTATTGGAGGCAGCAATAAATTCAAAATTTACAGATTTTGAGGATGCGGTTTTATATGAATCTGCTCGCAATGCAGGTGTCCAAGCTATAGTAACGAGAGGTGCAGTTGGTTTTAAGTATGCAAAAATTTCTGTTTATTCACCGGAAGAACTTGTTAAAATGACCCAAGCCATTAAAATAATAGGTACAAAATAGCTAAGGGTTTTTCTTTCTCAGCCCTCACAACATGAGATAGAGCCATTGGCAGTTTCAGTATAAAAGCCATCCAAAGCTCTAACCACATACTGGTGTGAGAGCAAGGGTCAGCCGGAAATACAAAAGATGCTAAAGGATTCAGGCCTGCCTGCCATAGCTTATAGTTGTCCAGCTATCAAATTAGTGAGTTTGCTGAGAAAACACTTAGGAATCTTCTTTGTTACAGGAATAAGGCATAGCGGGCAGGGACAGTCCGAATCCAGATTCTGGGCGGGTGAAAAAAGTAGACGGAATAGCCGGCAGAAGAACGGAGGCATCAGCAACATTTCGATATTTTGGTTTACTCTGCTTTTCTTAGTATAAATAATCACATAGCATACATCAACAAGATACGAAACGCATATTTTCATGGGCGTCCCTTTGGATATTTCGAGTTAAAACGACGACAACAGGCCCAGGAAGTGATCATGGAGATTTATGAGGTTGTTTCCTGATGAAGAGCGGTTTTCCCAGCACATAATGTGCCGCAAAAGGATGCCGAAAATATCGGTAGAGATATCAACCACCGGTTAAAAAAAATACACCCTGCGCCATTTGTTTGAAATCAATGACAATAGAACTTGATTCAAAAGAAATTCAATGATAAAAAAATTATTATTCTTCAACAAACCAAGAAAGACAATATGGAGAAAAAATGCCAACATTGACCATGGAACTACCCGATAAAGTATTTGCAGCCCTAAGGGTTGGTCCGGATGACTTTACCAGAGAGATGAGACTTGCTGCCGCTGCTGCCTGGTATGAACAGGAGAAGGTAAGCCAGGAAGTTGCAGCAAGAATAGCAGGGCTGAACCGTACCGATTTCCTCTTGGCTCTTGCAAGAATGGGCAAGGATTCATTTCAAATAGATTTTGAAGACCTGGACAGGGAACTTTCCCGTGGATAATCCAGCCGTCATTGATGCTTCCCCGCTAATCTTTTTCAGCCGTGGGCAAAAGATGGACCTCTTACATCATTTTGCCGATCCCATATTTGTCCCTGAACCAGTGGCTCATGAGATCAGGATGCGAGGCCCGCAGAGATATTACGGCTAAATCGCTTAAAAATACATACTGGCTTGAAATCGTTGCCTCTCCCCCAACGCCGGAGATTATTTCGGATTGGGCACTGGGGCCAGGTGAATCGTCCGTACTTTCATATGCCTATGCGAATCCTGGAGTAGAAGCTATTATTGATGATCTAAACGGTCGAAAATGCGCATCACTTCTAAAGATTCCTGTACGAGGTACATTGGGCATCATATTGGTTGCCAAAAAAAGGGGTTTAATACCAAAAGCAAGGCCTGTTATCGAAGAACTTATAAGATCAGGGCTATATTTATCGCGACAAATACTTGATGAGGCCTTGAGGAGAGTAGGCGAATAATCACCAAAAATGAAGCCAGTAATGAATGTTAAAAAGATTAAACATCGAGAACAGTCTGAAGCAACAAAAAAGCAAATTTTAGCTGCTTCAGGTAATCAATGCGCTTTCCCCACGTATGACCGCATTATAGTAGATCGGGAACATAATGTTATAGTCGGAAAAATCGGAATGGGGTCGGAATGGGGTCATTATGTTGCCAGTTTAGTTATGTTGTGAGTTTTGGATATACTTCCTGTAGATTTTCAGATTATTCTAGCAGAAAACCGGCATTTTTTATCGGATTAAATAGATCGACAT
>DAOUSD010000248.1 GCA_030627405.1 Deltaproteobacteria bacterium | reverse complement strand
TAGCAGTTAGCCTTTAGTAATTAGCCTTTAGCTTTGTTTTTTAGCAGTTAGCTTTTAGCAGTTAGCCTTTAGCTAAAAGCTAACCGCTAATGGCTAATAGCTTAATTAAACAGATAACACATTCAGCTAAGAGCTAACAGCTAATGGCTAACAGCTTTTTCACGAATTTTCACATCGGTAAATAAGCTGAAACTATTGCCAGCATTAAAAAAATACTTTTCGTCCAGGCACTAAGTTAATGACGGAAAAAAATAATAACAAAACCATGATAAAAACCGTTTCATTAATCCCACCCTCTTTACAAAATAATACCGCGGATGCTGAACGGCTGATAATGGCCATAAAATCTCGTCTTAGGACAAATACTGTTGACATTGATCTTTATTTATTAAGGCAGCTTCCCGGTCTTCTCAGGAAGTGGAACTATAATGTCCGCTGTATCTTTTTAAAAGACCGCACAAGATGGATTCTTACAGGTATCACCAGCTCAACAGATACAATTCCCATTGCAGGTCTGGCTATTGACTTGGGCACCACAAAAGTTGTTCTACGTATTATAGACCTTTCAACAGATACAATTCTTACTGAACATACCTTTGACAACCCCCAAATAGCCGTTGGGCCCGATATATTAACCAGAATACATTACTCTGATCATGATGAAGGGCTGAAAAATATAAACAGACTGATTATAGACGGTCTCAATCAAATGATTGAGAAATCGTGCAGCTCATGCAACATCAGGCCTGATAATATATACGCTGTTTCTGTAGCAGGCAATACTGCTATGACTCATTTTTTCATGGGTCTCAATCCATATTGGATAATACGCGAACCATATATTCCTGTCATAAACAAGCCCGGCCTTATTAAAGCAAAAGAATTCGGCATTAATGTTAACCCTCTTGCAAGAGTCATTATATTCCCGAATGTCGGCAGTTACTTTGGAGGCGACCTGATAGCAGGTATTCTTTTCTCGGGTATTGATAAAAAAGAAGACGTATCCATTTTAGTAGATGTCGGGACAAATGCAGAGGTCTTGCTCGGTAATAAAGACTGGCTTGTAGCATGCGCAGGTGCGGCTGGTCCTGCTCTCGAAGGGGGTGTGACCAGGATGGGAATGCTGGCTGGTCCCGGAGTTATTGATCGGATTACAATTGACCCGGTTACCTTTAACATTAAAACTCATACAATAGAGAATGAGCCTCCTAAGGGAATCTGCGGATCAGGACTTATAGATCTTGCGGCCTGTCTCTTTCTTTATGGCATTATCGACATCCGCGGCAAGTTTGTGCCATCAATGTGCGGTAACAGGCTGAAAGATATAGATGGTATGAAATATTACGTGGTAGTGCCTGCAAGCGAATCCGGAACAGGGTCTGATCTTATAATCAGCCAGGCGGATCTTGACAGCCTGATAAGATCTAAGGCCGCAATGTATACAATTCTTGAAACAATTACTTCTTCGGTAGGAATGTCACTTAAGGATCTTTCTACATTTTATGTGGCAGGTACCTTTGGTTTTTATATCAACCCCAAATCAGCCATTTCCATTGGAATGCTTCCCGACTTGCCTGTTGACAGCTACAAATCATTAGGCAACAGTTCATTGGGCGGAGCAACAATGGCAATTAGATCAAATGATTGCCTGAATGAAATTGATAATATCAGAGACAAAATAACCTATCTTGAGTTAAACGTAAATCAGGAATTTATGAACAGATTCAGTGCCGCCAAGTTTCTGCCTCATACGGATAACTCTCTTTTTCCCTCAGTTAAAACTATGTTGAGCCTCAAAGACACACCAAGATTATAATCCCGCATTTCCCTTTTTCCCTAAGGAACGTGGACGAAATAACTTCCTCAAGTAGGCGCATAGATTTGAGCAGTTATTTCGTCCACCCTCCTTAGGTACTATTCTGCAAACTATGTAAAAATATAATAGAATTTATGCTGATTATAACGGATTTTGGGGAGATGATAACTTGCTGAAATTCATTCGAATCTTTCGTTCGATGAGGAACACAATCATTAATGCCACAAAATACAGAAACAAAATGGCTTCAATTCGGCTTTCTTTTTTCAGGAAAACCGGGGCGACTTCCAAAACAGTCTTTTTGGTATACATGCGGGATAATGCTTCCATGTTTGATTTTATAAATATTTTCACTGAATACGCCAAAGATCTAAAACCTATCAAGAAGATAGAGACCGAAGAGAAGGCTGGTGCGTTAGCTGACTGGATTGCCAAAAATAAACGGAAATTTGATAAGACTCGAAAAACATAGTTAAAAAATAGGGATATTAAGCCGATCGTTGATTTTTATCCAAAGGTCTGTTGGTTTTTTCAGTTTTTTTCCGTCAATGCTCAGAACCGGAATAGCGCCAATAAGTGAATTGGTGATAATAACCTGATCAGCTAAAAACAAATCTTCAAGGCACAGGTTTTTGCTTTCTGACATATAACCCTGGCTTAAAAGAAGTTCAGATACAACCTTTTCCATGATACCGGGCAGCACATGCGGCGAAACCGGTTTTATGAAAGTTTTATCCCTGATCAGCAGGATATTTGCTGTATTTGTTTCAGAGATCGTATCGTCCGGATTCAATATGAGTGCTTCATCAGCACCCTTTTTTTTCGCCCATTCTCCAGCAAGCAGGTAGTATAAATAATTCAGGGTTTTGTAATCAGCAAGAGGTGTCTGACGCGGCTTCGGGTAAACAACAAGCTTTACTCCCTGTTCTTTTTTTTCTTCCAGCCGATGAGTATATGGCCTGGCCATAACTATAAGCGTAAAATTTAAAGAAGAGTTTTCGCTGTTTCCTTTTGATGCAATAATTTTAACTGCCGCAGTTTTTTCCAGCAGCCCGTTACTGGAAATTACCTGATCTATAATATCCTGCCAGGTCAAATCCGGAACTCGTTTGAAAAAAAGATGTTTCCATGTTTGATTAAATCTTGAAATATGCTCTTCAAGGTATTGAGGTTTTCCTTTATCCACCCTGATTGTTTCAAAAAAACCATATCCGAATAAAAACCCCTGATCTGTAATATTTATCTTCGCAAGATTTATGGGTTCAATGCTTCCGTTAATCCAGACATGGTTTTTGCTGCTTAATGCTTTTTCTTTTCCTTTGAAGGCCTCCATAAGTGTTCTGCCCTTATGCATTGTTTCATCATACTCATCAAAGGGATCTGAATCAAAGACAATGCCTCCTCCGACCGAAAATATGATTTTTTTATTAACTATTGTAGCTGTGCGGATAGCAATAGAAAGGTCCATTGTGTCGTGAAAACTTATATATCCTGTGGAACCTGTATATATATGACGCCTGTGAGGCTCCAGTTCATCTATTATTTCCATTGATCTTATTTTAGGGCAGCCTGTTATCGAACCACCAGGGAAAGCAGCCTTGATAATATCCACAGCGTCACGATCTTTGTCCAGAATTCCTTCAATAATTGACACAAGATGAAAAACATTCTTGTATGCCTCAAGTCTTTTGTGCTCAGACACGCGAACAGATCCTGCCTTACATATCTTTCCCAGATCATTACGCAGCAAATCAACTATCATAGAAAGCTCGGCATCATCCTTTTTGCTGTTTTTAAGTTCAAGACTACTTCTTTTATCCTCATTAAGATTTTCTCCCCTTGGTATTGTACCCTTTATTGGCCTGGTTTCAACCCGATCGCCTGACCGAAGAAGAAAACGTTCTGGAGATGTGGAAACAATAAAATGATCTCCGGCATTTATATAAGAAAAAAAGGGAGCAGGATTAAGATTATACAGTGTTTTAAACAGACTAAAGGCGCTGCCTTCAAAATTCATTTCAAAACGCTGGGCAATGTTCACCTGATATACATGGCCCGATGCAATGTATTCTTTTATCTGCTTAACGGCATTTATGTATTTGGATCTTGTAAAATT
>DAOUSD010000087.1 GCA_030627405.1 Deltaproteobacteria bacterium | reverse complement strand
TTCGACCTGTGCGGTTAGCCATTAGCTGTTAGCGTTTAGCCGTTAGCATTGAAAAGGAGTGGAAATGAGAGATTTTAGAGAACTTAATCAACAGGTCAATGAAGTAAAAAGGATGTTGAACAGTTTTATCCAAAAGCTAACAGCTAATGGCTAAAAGCTAACCGCACAGCTCGAACTATTCCAGATAAAGGAGCATTTATGCTTATAAAACGATTCCCAGACAAAAATAAATTTATCCAGTTGGCAAAGCACAATAACGTAATTCCTGTTTGTGTAGAAATCCTGGCGGATACTGAGACACCGGTTTCTCTTTTTAAGAAAATTTATAAAAATAAAGGGCCTGTATTTCTCTTTGAAAGTGTGGAGGGAGGTGAAAGATGGGGAAGATATAGCTTTCTTGGCTACTCAACCCGCTTTCATATCAGAGTGTTTAAAAAAGAAGTGGAAATTCAGGGCAACGGCACCTTCAATAAGATCCCTCATAATGGAAAACCGCTGGAGATCCTTAGAGATTTTATGAGCAGATACAAACCGGCTGATATTCCTGAACTTCCCAGGTTCTGGGGAGGAATGGTGGGATATTTAACCTATGAAATGGTTTCCTTTTTTGAAAAAATCCCGAATATATTGCCTGAGAATAAGCCTTTTGCTCATTTTATAATACCGGATGAACTCATTATCTTTGACAATATCCGCAATACGTTCTTCGGCATAGTCATCGCATTTTTGGATGAAAATCAGGATCCCGAACAAACTTATGAAGAGGCTGTAGCTCGAATACAGGCTATGCTTGAATCAATGGATAGCAATCCGCGGAAAAAAAATATCCAAAAAAGTCAAGCAGAATACAAGCTGACTCCTCAAATGGAAGAAGATACTTTTCGATCACATGTAAAAACAGTAAAAAAATATATCCATGAAGGAGAAATTATTCAAGCTGTAATATCTCAGCCCTTTATCTGCGAAACTCCTCCCGACCTCCTGGAACTGTATCGGGCCCAACGATATATTAATCCTTCGCCTTATATGTTCTTTATGCATCTCGATGATATGGCGCTTGTCGGCTCTTCACCGGAAACAATGGTAAGGCTGGAAAACAGAGTAGCTACCCTTCGCCCTATTGCCGGAACACGACCCAGAGGAAAAACCGAGCAGGAAGACAGGGCGCTTGCAAATGAGCTTCTTCAAGATGAAAAAGAAAGAGCCGAACACCTTATGCTGGTGGATTTAGGACGCAATGACCTCGGAAGGGTTGCAGAAGTTGGCACGGTTCAGGTTACGGATCTTATGATTGTCGAAAGATATTCTCATGTAATGCACCTTGTATCCAACATATGCTGTGACCTGCGTTCTGATTGTGATGCATGGGATCTTCTATCAGCCTCATTCCCTGCTGGAACCTTATCTGGCGCCCCTAAAGTAAGAGCCATGGAAATCATCGCAGAACTGGAACAGGAACCCAGGGGCCCGTATGGGGGCGCAGTTGGATATATTTCTTTTCACGGCAATATGGATCTGGCCATTACCATAAGAACCGCCGGCATTGAAAACGGACGACTGACCGTACAGGCAGGCGCTGGAATAGTTGCTGACTCCGATCCTGAACGGGAACGAGTTGAAACCGTCAATAAAGCAATGGCAATACAAAAGGCTCTGCAGCTCATCTCACAGGAGAAACACATATGATCGTAATGATTGACAACTATGATTCATTTACATACAATCTGGTGCAATATATTGAACAGCTTGGCAGTCCGGTCAAAGTATTCCGCAATGATGTGGTTTCTGTTTCCGATCTTATTACCATGAAACCCTCGGGAATTGTTATATCACCAGGACCAGGCAGGCCTGAAACAGCAGGAATATCTCTTTCAGTTGTTAAGCATTTCTCCGGCCTGGTTCCAATCCTTGGTGTGTGTTTAGGGCATCAGACCATTGCTGTTGCTTTTGGTGGAAAAGTAATTTCAGCCAAACGGTTAATGCATGGAAAAACCTCCACAATAAAGGCTGATGGAAAAACCTTGTATCATGGCATACGCAAACCATTTACGGCTATGCGTTATCATTCACTATCCGTATCAAGAGAAAATCTGCCCGATTGTCTGGAGATAAGTGCGGAATCCGATGACGGAGAAATCATGAGCATAAGGCATCGAAAACATCCAACAGAAGGAATCCAGTTTCATCCCGAATCTATCATGACATCGGTCGGAAAGCGTATTTTAAGGAATTTTTTGCAAATAATATAACGAAAGGATTCCCCCTTTGAAGGGGGTTGGTGGGATGTTATTCTTCAAAATTAGAATTGCTGTTCATTAGACATTGACATATTATATATTAGATAATATTTTTAAATGTAGAATAAACGGTTCTAATAGTATAGTGCCCAAACGAAAACCAGAAAATTTTTTCAGGTTCAACCTAAGTTGAGCAATTTTTGGGGAAGAGATGTGCCGAGATCTTGATGCATAAGGGTTTGCGAAATCCGCAGGCTTACCCGTGGATATGTCGAGGATTTTCGCAAATCCTTGATGCTCAAGAGCTCAGTGCAGATCAAGCCAAAAATCGCTCAATTTAGATTCAAGGAAGGCGGAAATTTTAACCGCAGGAATACAGTAGGGGCAAACCTCTGTGTTCGCCCTCTTTTGAGCATTAAATGTTAAGTCTGACGCAGAAATTGGAAAAATCAGCAGTTTTCGTTCAGGCCCTAAATAAGAGGTTTATTATGCCTATATATGAATATAAGTGTGAGAACTGTAAGCATATTTTCGAAAAATTGGTTTTCACAAGTAATAACGAGGGTATTGAATGCCCCAAATGCAATGATATAAGAGTAAAGAGGCTAATTAGCTCTACATGTCATATTAATTCTTCAGGCGGCGAGGGTTGTGCTCCCAGTCCTTCAAGAGGTTTTTCCTGAGCAAGTTAGTATCCGTGGCGGTTCGCCACATCACTTCAAATTACAATGTCAGGGAATTGGGAGAAAGTTTTATATTTTTCGGGCTATCTGACAATATCCCCCACATTAAATCCTGATCCGCTTATTATTTCACCTTCAGCATAAGAATCTTCAACTTCTGTCAGCTTGATAGCGCCTATTTTTTTGTACTTTATCTTCAAAACTTTACCTGTTTGTGGATCTTTGATTACTTTACCTTTACGAGAGATTGTCACCTTTTGTCCTGTTTTAAGGCCGGCGTTTTTCCCCTTGTTAAGCGTAATTATATTCCCATCCACATCAGCAACAAGAGCTTCAGAACCACTCGATCCCGCAGTTCTTTTGCCCTCCCCGGATTTTAAGGGAACGGAAGTAATTTTTGCTGTAAGATTTTTAATTGCCTCCCTCATGACTTCAGTGGCTTTTTTTTCGTTGAAACTTTCTCCACCGCCGATGCCAAAGACCCTGACGTTTATTGCAGATTTACTGTGGCTGGCGCTGTCCGCAAAGACGATTTCGCCTGTGACTGTGTTTATCATGCGTATATCAACAGTGGCATGGTAGCCTTTCTTTCCAATGTTAATGCCCCTGCCGCCGCCGCTGGCTTGACTTTGTCCGTATTCTGTAATTGCTCCGGTTATAATGTATTCAACCCCGATGATTTTGCCTATTCTTGCAGCGGTTGACGGATCTATCCTGCCGGATGCACCCAGGTTTTGTTCTTGTATTATGGCAGCAAGCCTATCTCTTTCCATAACATTAAACTTGCCTGTTTTTACCAGCTCGGTTGTCAGTATGTCTGAAGCCCCCCGTCCAAGTCGCCATCCACCGTGCTGAGATTTGTTTTCAAAATCCATAATCGCCACGCGATCTTTGGCCCATGCGGTTGTAAGAAACATAAGAACCATAACACATGAAAAAATTCCAGTTAGTTTTAATCGATACATACGATTTTCTCCTATTTTAGACCTCGTCAAATAGTTGAGTGATTAAGTCGTTGACATCATGATAATATATTGATTTTGCACGAAAATTGGATATTAATTGTTTTGAGAATTGTAAAAGTATAGGAAAAAAAATATTCTGTGTCAATGAATAGCAAGATAGTGATAAGAAAATAATGTTTATTTCTGTATTTATAAAATATTATTTGACAACGTGATTTCTATTATCTTAGTAATAAACCTTGAAACATTGTATTAAAATTAGGTATAATTTAATTTAGCCGGTTGATTTTATCAAGAAAGGAAATATTATGATTTTGAGCTATAAAAGGATATGGAACATTACTCTCTGTATATTAGGATTGTTTGTTTTTATTCTTGGGTGCGAAGATAAGAAAGAAACAACAGCTTTGGACGAAGAGATTTCCGTTGCAGGAAATGTTACAATTTTGGATATTAAAGAAAATTACGAGACATTGAATATTCAAAGCCCTGTTTTGAGCGCCACAATCATTGAGTCTAAAGATGTTACAAACTATACTTATTTGTTGCTCGAAGATAAAACCGGCAAGGTATGGGCTGCCATTCCAAAAACACCGGTCAAAACCGGAGATGAAATAGCAATTACCGACATTGCGGTTATGAAAAATTTTCACAGTAAAACGCTTGAAAAGACTTTTGATCTCATATTGTTTGCCGTTCCTTCAGAAGAATGTCCTTTTAATGAGTCGGGAGGTGAAATTGTTTCTAAAATGCCTTCAAGTATGATGCCCGGCAAAATGCCTCCGGCTATGATGTCCCAAGCCGCAGTGCCTCAGGGTACTATGCCTGCTATGGGGGATAATAGCACAAAGAAATCCAAGGCGGTACTACCTAAGGATATAAAAGTCAGCAAGGCTGTTGGAGAGGATGCTTATACAATAGAGGAAATTTATTCCAAAAAGAAAGAACTGTCTCAGAAAACAATTACAGTTCGTGCGATAGTTGTGAAATTTATGCCTCAGATTATGGAAAAGAACTGGATTCATATTCAGGATGGAACAGGCAGCGCTGAAAAAGGAAATAATGATATTGCGGTGAGCACCCTTGAAACCGCAAAAATAGGTGATGAGGTTATAATTAAGGGAACATTAGGAATAGACAAAAAGTTGGGGATGAACCACGCTTTTAGTGCGCTTATTGAGGAGGCTTCAATCACTCCCTCTCATCAATAGGTATGTATTTTTTTTCAGGTGGTCCAATGAATATTTGTCGGGGCCTTTGGAGTCTCCAGTTAGGTCCATCCATACTTTCTTTCCATTGGGCTATCCAGCCCGGCAGCCTGCCTATAGCAAACATAACTGTAAACATGTTTGTCGGGATTCCAATGGCGCGCAAAACTATGCCGCTATAGAAGTCTACGTTTGGATAAAGATTACGTTCTATAAAATAGTCATCATTTAAAGCAACATCTTCAAGCTCTTTTGCGATATCAAGTAGGGGATCGCAAATATTGAGCTTTGTAAGAACTTTATCACACATTTCTTTCATTATTTTAGCCCGTGGATCATATGTCTTGTAAACTCTGTGCCCAAAACCCATCAGCCTGTATGGATCATTTTTGTTTTTTGCTTTTTCAATTTTTGTTTTTACACTATCACCGCTTTCGACAATTTCTGAAAGCATTTCGATAACTGCCTGATTAGCGCCGCCATGCAGCGGTCCCCATAGTGCTGCTATTCCGGCAGAAATTGCAGCATAAAGATTTACTCTTCCACTGCCAACCATCCTTACAGCAGAAGTAGAGCAGTTCTGTTCATGATCAGCGTGTAGAATCAAGAAAACATTTAAAGCTCGAACTACATCTTTGTCTATATGATAGGGTTTGACAACATTATCAAACATCATGTTAAGGAAATTTGCACAATAAGAAAGATCCGGTCTGGGATAAATAACCTTATACCCTCTAGATATTTTATAAGACATAGCGGCTAAAGTTCTTATCTTGGACAGGAGCCTTGTGACCGTTATGTTAATCTCTTCTTCTAAAGTCTGGAGTTCCGGATAAAAGCCTCTTAATGCATTAACCATTGATGACAATATGCCCATTGGATGAGAACCCCTTGGAAAATTCTGAAAAAATGCCTTCATGTCCTCATGCACAAGGGACTGGTCATTCAGCAATACTGAAAAATGGTTGAGTTCCTTTCTGGTCGGCAGAGCATTATTTATCAAAAGATATGCTGTTTCTTTAAAACTTGAGTGTTTGGCAAGTTGTTCAATAGAGATACCTCGATATTTCAGAATTCCTTTTTCACCATTCATATATGTAATGGAACTGCAGCAGCTACCTGTGTTTGCAAAGCCGGGATCCATTGTAATCAAGCCGGTACTCTGGCGAAGACTTGAAATATCGAAAGCCTTTTCACCTTCTGTGCCAACGATAACAGGAAATTTATATGTTTTTCCTTGATATATAAGCTCTACATATTCTTCGGCCATATTATTATGTCCTATATCCTTTATAAATTTATCTTTTAAATTTAAACATTAAATTAAATATACGGCATCCTTCATTCACCAGTTTACACTTTTTTCGAAAAAGCGTGTATTGTCAAATTGAATGCCGATGTCGAAACTGGAAATTTGAAATCAGGTAACGCATCTACATCTTTGTATTTTTTCCAATTTCCAATTTATAGTTTCAAATTTCACTGCCAAAATACAAGATCAACAAAGTGTAAGGGCTCGCTCAAAACTACTTTTGACTTGTTATACTGAATATACTATAAATAAATATTGCAGTCAACTATCCTAAAAGGCTATAACAGGACAAACGCATTTGGAAAGATAAAATTGTTGTCATTCCATGGATAATAAGGGCTCGGTAAAAAATAACTTGGCATTTTTGCATCCCGACTTCACCATATCTTTAACCGATCTTCAATCGCACCTGATCTTAGTAAAATTGGCCTCGAAATAGCTCGTTATT
>DAOUSD010000159.1 GCA_030627405.1 Deltaproteobacteria bacterium | reverse complement strand
GGTACAAGCATACAGGATATTAACAAGCTTCTGAAAAATTATACTCAGATAATAAAAATGATGAAGAAGATGAATAAAGGCGGCATGCGCGGATTAAGCAGAGGCATGCTGCCTTTTTAAGGAGATAAAAAATATGCCGGTTAAAATTAGATTGGCCAGACATGGCTCAAAGAAACGACCCTATTATAGAATTGTTGTGGCTGACGTTGAAAGCCCAAGGGATGGAAAATACCTTGAAGCTGTCGGATCTTATAACCCCTTAAAAGACCCTGCTGAAGTTTCGCTGAAGGAAGAACGAATCAGGTACTGGATGGATCAAGGGGCTATTCCTACAAACACTATAAAAAACCTTTTTAAAAAAGAAGGTGTATTCGCAAATCCTGATTAATTAGTAGGGGCACGATGCATCGTGCCCCTGCTAACTTACCCTGAATCTCAATGGCAACAAAGGAGATGAAGCTATGAAAGATCTGATTAAGCACATTGCACAGGCACTGGTAGATCATCCGGAACAAGTATCTGTTTCAGAGGTAGAGGGTAACCAGACTTCGGTACTTGAACTTAAAGTAGCAAAGGACGATCTGGGAAAGGTGATTGGGAAACAAGGCCGAACAGCACGGGCAATGAGGACTATATTAAGCGCTTCCTCCGCCAAGATAAAAAAACGCGCGGTTTTAGAGATTATAGAATAAGGAGGCAAGTAAAAATAAGTTGTACGGATTGCAAAAGGACAAGCAAGATGTGTAAGTTATTTTTACTTGACGACTAAGCTTGTGGGAGATAATGGTTCTCTTCTTATTGCAAAGATAGTCGGCACGCATGGTCTAAAGGGAACCTTCAGGGTCTATTCTTATGCCGAATCTTTGTCAGTCTTTAAACCAGACAGTTTAATTCTCATAAGAAATACAAAAGGATATGAAGATATCCATGCAGTCAACTGGGCCAAACCCCACAACAAGCAAATCATTTTATTATCTCTGAAAGGTATTACTACCATCTCTCAGGCGGAACCATTAATCGGTTCTGAGCTTTTTATAAGCAAAGCGGATCTTCCAAAACTGGAAGACAAAACCTATTACTGGTTTGATATTATAGGTCTTTCTGTTTTTACAATAGATGACGAGTACATCGGCCGTGTTGAATCAATAATTCCAACAGGCAGCAATGATGTCTTTGTTGTGAAAGGCGGGGATAAAGAAATTCTGATTCCCGGGATTGAATCAGTAGTTTTATCGATAGATTTTAATAAAAAAATAATGCTGGTGGATTTACCTGACGGTTTATGATGAATTTTATTGTTTTGACTATCTTCCCGGAAATGTTTAAGCCCTTTTGGGCGCAAGGCATTATAAAAAGGGCGATAGAACGGAATAAGATATCCGCTTCCACCATAAATATCAGAGATTTTGCAGAAGGCAGACATAAGGTCACTGATGACCGTCCTTATGGCGGTGGTTGCGGAATGGTTATGAAACCGGAACCCCTTGCCGGCGCTATTCGATTGGCCCAAAAAAAATCTCCTAATTCTATAACGATTCAGCTCACACCTCAGGGTAGAGTTTTTAATCAAAAGACTGCTCAAAAACTTGCATTATATGATGGGCTTATTCTGGTTTGCGGTCGCTACGAGGGAATAGATGAACGCATCCGCCTGAATTTAATAGATGATGAGATTTCGATAGGCGATTATGTACTTACCGGAGGCGAACTGGCATCAATGGTGCTAATAGATGCTGTAACCAGGCTAATCCCAGGAACACTGGGAGGCGTGGATTCTGCTGAAAAAGACTCATTTTCAGATGATCTTTTAGAGCATGCTCAATATACAAGACCAAGAACGTTTGAGGGCGAAGATGTGCCTGAAGTTCTTCTGTCCGGCAACCACAAAAAAATCGAAGAATGGAAGCTGGAAATGTCGCTGATCCGGACCTTCCTGAAAAGAAAAGATCTGTTGAAAAACAGACCATTAAGTGAACAGGAAATAGAAATTCTTAAAAAGTGGTGCCTGGATATTGAAAAAATTATACACTCCAAAACTTTACATAGCACTGATGCATTATCCGGTTGTCAATAAGAACGGAGAAATAATTGCATCTGCCGTAACAAACCTTGATCTGCACGATATAGCAAGGGTGGCAAAAACTTATGGAGCAAGAAAATTCTTTGTTGTTACGCCGTTAAAGGAACAGAAAGAGCTTGTTAAAAAGCTTGTATCACACTGGACTGATGGAACAGGCTCAAGATATAATCCAAAAAGGCGAGAAGCTTTAGAGCTGATAAGGTTAAAAGATTCTTTAACTGAAATAATAGACGATCTCAATAACACGAGCGAAGGCTGCCCAAAAATCGTTGCTACTTGCGCAAGGCGGAATAACGGAAGCATAAGCTTCAGCAAGCTTCGCAATAAGCTGAAAGACGGCAAACCCTATATTCTGGTTTTCGGGACTGCCTGGGGGCTTTCAGAAAACTTCATTACCGAAGCCGATTATCTTCTTGAGCCGGTAATGGGAGGCTCGCTTTACAACCACCTCTCGGTTCGGTGTGCAGCAGCCATTATAATGGATAGACTGCTGGGAAACTATAGATAATTAATTTCACAAGGAACTAATATTATGCAAACAATACAACAATTAGAAAAAGAAATGATGCGGCTTGATTTGCCTGATTTCGCTGCAGGCGATACGGTTACAGTTAATGTTAAGATAAAAGAAGGTGAAAAGGAGCGTATTCAGGCTTTTAAAGGCGTTGTAATAAGCAAACACAAAGGCCGCCTGGCAAATGCCACATTTACCGTACGCAAGGTATCTTATGGTGTTGGAGTCGAACGTATCTTTCCTCTCCACTCTCCGATAATAGATAAAATCGAGGTTGTTTCCAGGGGACGGGTGCGGCAATCAAAAATTTATTATCTGCGTAAACTTAAAGGCAAAGCTGCCAGAATAAAAGAACGCCGCTTCAGATAGTTTGCTCATGAAACGAGACCTGTGGTTATTTGAATCAAAAGCCATTGAAAAAGGCTTTTCATATATTGCAGGCATTGATGAGGCCGGTCGAGGACCATTGGCTGGCCCTGTTGTTTCTGCAGCCGTTCTTCTGCCCACTTCCTTTCGTGATCCCGATATTACTGATTCAAAAAAATTATCACCTAAAAAACGCTCATATCTGTATGAAAAGCTGTACGACCAAGCTGTTTCAATAGGTATAGGAATTATTGACAACATTGAAATTGAGAGAATCAACATTCTTAATGCATCACTCCTGTCCATGGCCATATCTGTTAAAAACCTCAGCCCTCAACCTGATTATCTTCTAATAGACGGCAAATTCAGAATACCAACGGATTTACCGCAGGAGCCCATTATACGAGGTGATGCTCTGAGTATATCTATTGCGGCTGCATCTATTGTTGCCAAGGTAAGCAGAGACAGGCTTATGGAAAGGTATGACATGGATTACCCTCAATTTGGATTCTCGAAACATAAAGGATATCCGACCAAAGCCCATAAAGAGGCCATCAGGACATTCGGATGCTGCCCCATTCACAGACGCACTTTCAAGGGGGTTAAAGAATATCTTTGATTATAATAGTTTACGGTTTACAGTTTACAGTTAACGGTTGGTCAAAACATAAAGTAACTACTCATGTTAATAGGCTGAAGGTAGAAGGCTTTTAGGGAAAAGACTCACAGAAGCCAATATGTTATTAAAGCGGCCGGAAATCTTATCCTAAACATAGAGAATAACGCTCAGGAATCATCTATTTCCTATAGCCTTCAGTCTAAACGCCTGAGTAGTTGCCATGCTTCAATCATTACAAAATTCATTAAAAAACTGGAAACCGTGAACCGTGAACCGTTACTAACATGCTAAACAAACAGCAAAATTTTGGGAAAAAAAGTGAATCAATTGCAGCCAGGCATCTAAAAAAACATGGCTACAAAATCCTGGAACAGAATTACCGGACAAAACTGGGCGAAATTGATATTATTGCAAAAGATAAAAATACACTTGTCTTTGTTGAGGTTAAATCAAGAAGCTCAAACCGGTTCGGAAACCCAAAATGGGCTGTAACCCCCAAAAAACAAAGAAAGGTTTCAATGGTGGCTTTGTTGTATATTAAATCCACAAAGCAAAGCAATGTAAAAGCAAGATTTGATGTGGTAGCTATCAGTTCAGCAAAGTACAAGCCCAGCATAGAAATAATAAAAAATGCCTTTGAACTCGCCTATAAATGATTCGGGGAAGAAAAACAAGGATGGCAACCTTTACATAGTTGCAACCCCCATAGGGAACAGGGACGATATCACCCTAAGGGCTCTGAATATACTTGAGCAGGCAGATACTATTGCAGCGGAAGATACAAGACATACAGGCCGATTTCTATTGCATCACAAAATTAAAGGCAACCTTATCTCCTATCATGAGCACAATGAAAAAAAACGAACACCGGACCTCATTAAAAAGCTTAAACAAGGATTGTCTGTTGCCCTTGTATCAAATGCCGGCACACCTTCTGTGTCTGATCCAGGATATTGTTTAATAAAGGCGGCCATTGCAAGCAATATAAAAGTCATACCTATTCCAGGCGTATCTGCTGCCATTACTGCTCTGAGCGCAGCAGGCCTGCCAACAGATTCATTTGTTTTTATCGGATTTCTCTCAAAAACAAAGAATAAGCGCTTCAAGCAGTTAAGGGAACTTGCAAACGAACAAAGAACATTAATATTCTATGAATCTGCAAAACGTATTTTAAAACTTCTGGATGAAATTAAATTGATAATTGGTGACAGGTACTGCGTACTTTCCAGAGAAATGACAAAGCTTCACGAAGAATTTATAAGAGGTTCCATGTCTGAAATTCTTCAAAACCTTAAAGACAGACCGGCTATTAAGGGCGAAATCACTCTTTTAGTGAAAGGGTATATTAAAGATAAAGATGTCCCATTGGAGATCATAAGACAAGAAATAAAAAACAATTTAGAATTAGCGGATAACAGGATTTCAAGCATTGCAAAACAAATTGCAATAAAATATGGTCTTCCTAAAAGTAAAGTATATGAAATGGCATTAAAAATAAAAGGGGGAAATAAGTAATAATTTAGGGTTCGCTCAGCCTTTTGAAAAAAAGTCTGACAGGATAAGGAACGGGGACGAAATAACTTCCCCAACTATGCATCACAGCTTCAGGCCGCCTTCGTCCGATCTCAAATCCCAAAAATATTGAAATAGCTCGCTAT
>DAOUSD010000146.1 GCA_030627405.1 Deltaproteobacteria bacterium | reverse complement strand
TTCGGATTATCGCTTAAGAATTTCTTTACATTTTCACGCCCCTGACCTATCCGTTCACCTTTGTATGAATACCATGACCCGCTTTTGTCGATTATGCCTGCTTCAACGCCGTTGTCGAGAAGATCGCCGGTTTGAGATATGCCTTCGCCATACATGATATCAAATTCAGCATCCTTGAAAGGGGGGGCCATCTTGTTTTTGACAACACGAACCCTGGTGCGGTTTCCGACGATTTCCTGGCCGTCTTTGATGGCGCCGATGCGCCGGATGTCAAGCCTGACCGAAGAATAGAATTTAAGAGCATTTCCACCGGTAGTTGTTTCAGGGTTTCCGAATACAACCCCGATTTTCATACGTATCTGGTTAATAAAAATAAGTGAAGTCATGGTTTTGTTAATTGTACCCGTCAGTTTTCTTAATGCCTGTGACATCAGCCTGGCCTGAAGTCCCATATGGGAATCACCCATGTCTCCTTCAATCTCCGCTCTCGGAACAAGGGCCGCAACCGAGTCAATAATTACGATGTCTATCGCTCCGCTCCTTATAAGCATATCCGTGATTTCAAGAGCTTGTTCCCCTGTATCCGGCTGAGAAACCAGCAGTTCATCACAATTAACGCCCAATTTTTTTGCATAGGCAATATCAAGGGCATGCTCAGCATCTATAAACGCGGCAATACCGCCCAATTTCTGGGCAGATGCGACCGCATGAAGAGCAAGTGTTGTTTTGCCGGATGATTCAGGGCCAAAAACTTCAATAACTCTCCCTCTTGGAAGTCCCCCAATGCCAAGGGCTTTATCAAGCCCAAGGGACCCGGTTGATATTACCGGCACATCTAAAATCGGCTGACCACCTAATTTCATAATGGAACCCTTGCCAAATTGTCGTTCTATCTGAATCATGGCGGTTTCAACCGCTTTATCCTTGTCTGGTGATATTCCCATGATGTCCTCCTGGTTTGTAACAGTTTACGGTTTACAGTTCACAGTTAACGGTTGATTGAAACATAGGCGCAAGGCATTGATGCTAAGCTGTGAACTCAAGTTTATATTGCATGTGAAGTTAAAATATTTTCTAAAAAAATTCAAAAAACTAATTCCAAGGTTGATGAACTCGTAAAAAGTCGATTTTGTTCACTTCATGACCATTTTGGGTGCTGCATAATTCAATAAAAAAACCGTGAACCGTGAACTGATAACCGTGAACGGTTACAATATTTGGAACTTGCTGAGTGGATTTACGGTGAAATACTTTATCTTGGAGATTCAGATATAGACATGAAGACAGCCGTCGCAGCATACATGCATCCGGTCGGTGGGCTGTGTGGTTTTAGAACAAAGGAAGAGTTGTAGAAAAATGGAGCAAAAACCCTGATTGAGCGACCACAGGAACTATTGAAATTAATGGTAGGATATTGATGAGATAGAAATATCCTGTGGCACTTTTCTGCAATGTGATATTTTAATGTGATATAGGTTGTGGATCAGAGCTATAACCTGGTTGACGGAAAGGGCCAAGTCCGCATGACCGATTATCGCAGAGTATACAATCGCGGGGAATCCCGAGTTGAACGAGAGTACTGGTTTGTCCTCAGCCTCGATCCGGTGAAGGCCCGCGAATTGAAAAAGCAATACTTCAGGTTGTGATTGAGGCAATAAAAATGTTTTTCAGCGGGGATGGTTTGGTTGATGGCTGTAAATGCAATGGCATTTATAAACAAAAAAGCAGATCCTCAGCGATAAAGTCTGCTTTAATGACGATTGATTTTATGAGTATCGATTAACTGATGAACTTTTTTCGACCGATGCCCGCAAGCCCCATCAGACCGATTCCCAACAGCAGCATAGTGGCTGGTTCGGGGACAGGGGCAGGATTATATCCAGTGAGATGGGAAATCTCAATATGACCTTTACCACCCTGACCACGCAACCACAAATCGTATGTGCTCCAAGTGCCGGAATTTGCTGAGGGGTTTACTTCATAAATTGCGAAAGCATTGGTAGCTTTTACAATATATAATTGAATTGCATCAGACGTAGACCATTTCCCGGATTCAGCAGATGCATTCCTTTCCGATTCATTTTTGAAATATTCGGTCAATTGAAACCCTGTTTCATAGGTGTAATTAAGATCACTACTGTTCTTCTCCATAAGCCAAAATGCAATATCCTCCGTTTGACTACTATCATTACCTTTAAATACGCTTACCAGTTCTCCACTATTAATATGTGTGGCATAATCTGATTCCGAGGTTGACAAACGATCTGCATCAATATCGGTAATTTCAATCAGCGTTGCTCCTGCTGGTAGGTTCCAAATTAATAACAATCCAACTACAACCGATAACAAGGTGATTTTTTTCATAACCTTTTTCTCCTGTTGACTTAAACGTACGTACGCTTTAAATTTACGTTTAACCTGTTGAAGTAGCAAATATGATGCCACATAAATGAATATATTTCATAGCCATTTTTATGATGATAATTCAATTGGTTATGCTATAATTTGTTTCTATCCTCATATTTGTGCAAAACGTATGTGTGTGTAATGATTTACATATTTTTATGTAAATCATTACACATTGTCTAATTTGACATGGTCGGTCGGCTTGAAAATAGAATTTAGTTGTTGCGATTGAAAGCCGGCATGAAGGCATGCAGCGTAATAATTGAATTTGATAGTAAGGATTTGGTCACATCTTGATTGCACATTACGAGATAAGACTTGCGGGACATCAGTTTATACGTTGACGTGCCAAGATGTCGCCTTTAGCTCCAGACATTTTGAAACTATATTGACAAAGAAGTATATCGTGGTAGAAAAAGTCCATGACTGATGATATTCTGAAATATTCCTCAGATAAACAGGGCATACTCACAGGAGCAAGCCTGCCCGTTGATGAAGAACCGGCGATTAAGTCTTTACGCCCTGAATGTTTGGACGATTACATTGGGCAGACCGAAGTAATTGAAACTCTCAAAATCGCAATTCAAGCGGCTATGGAGCGCAATGAACCGATTGACCATGTGCTTTTTCATGGACCACCCGGCCTTGGTAAAACCACACTTGCGCATATTATCGCCAATGAGATGGGAAGTAATCTGACTATTACTTCCGGACCTGCGCTCGAAAAAGGCGGAGACTTAATAGGTATTCTAACTAATTTAGAGAATGAAAGTATTCTGTTTATAGATGAAATACATAGAATGCCGAAAGTTGTAGAGGAATTTCTTTATCCGGCCATGGAGGATTTTGCCGTTGATTTTGTTTTCGACAAAGGAATACATGCCAGAAGCCACAGATACCATCTGAAGCCGTTTGCTGTTGTCGGCGCAACCACAAGGGTAGGGCTGCTGTCCGCACCGCTCAGGGATCGGTTCGGTATTTTCAGGAGCTTTGATTTTTATGGCGTAAGCGATCTGGTAAAAATCACCAAACGTTCTGCCGGCTTGCTTAATGTTTATATAGATAATGATGGCGCTGTGGAGCTTTCAAAACGTTCAAGAGGAACCCCAAGAATCGTTAATCGCTTGTTAAAAAGGGTAAGAGATTATGCACAAGTCCGATCAGATGGTAAAATTACAAAAAAAAACGTGGAGGCAGCCCTGCATTTGGAAGGGGTCGATGATAAGGGGCTTACCGATCTTGACCGTCGTTATATGAAAACAATAATTGAATTCTATAACGGAGGGCCTGTTGGAATTGAAGCAATTGCCGCAACACTTTTGGAAGAGACAGATACGCTTGTGGACGTTGTTGAACCATATCTTTTAAAAATTGGAATGATTATAAGAACCTCTTCAGGCAGAAAGGTCTCGGAAAAAGCATACAGGCATCTTGGATTGGAAGATAAATAGATAGCTATGTCTATAATTACCCTGCTTACCGATTTTGGGCTGAATGATGAATATGTCGGCACAATGAAGGGCGTTATTCTTTCCGTCAACCCATATGCTACTATTATTGATATAACACACAATATTGATCCCCACGATATAATTCAAGCTGCTTTCACAATAAAATCTTCATACAAATTTTTCCCCAAAGGCACTGTGCACGTTGTGATTGTAGATCCGGGAGTCGGTGGGAGCCGTGCAATAATAGTCATTGAAATGGCGGGCCACATTTTCCTTGCTCCTGACAACGGCATCTTAACACTGCTTATTGAAGAAGGCGATATTGCACGGATAATTAAAGTTGATAATAAAAAATTCTTTCTTAAATCAGTAAGCCGGACTTTTCATGGCCGGGATATTTTTGCTCCAGTCAGCGCTCATATTTCATCCGGCATTAAAATAAATAATATAGGAACGCCGATAAATAAAAACGAGCTGGTAAAATTGAGTATCCCGGAGCCGGGGATTTCAGACAAAGGCGAACTTGTTGGGACAATTGTCTCTATCGACCACTTTGGGAACCTGATTACAAATATAGATTCCAATTGCCTAAGAAATTTTTGCGGACCGGATGCCGGGGAAAAACCTGAAATCAAGATTGACGATAGCAAAATAAGCGGATTATCAGAAAGTTATGAAAACAGTGCCCCCAACAGTCCGCTTGCTATTATAGGCAGCCGCGGATATCTCGAAATAGCCATAAATTGCGCCAGTGCAAAGAAATATTTTAAAGCTGAAAAAGGAGATACAATCACGGTATTACCTAATCCCTTTCTTTCCACTTAAATGAAGCACAAAGCGGAAAATGATCTGAGATGTAAACGCCCTCTAAAGTATCATGAATCACCTTGCAATTTTCTGGAATGATTCCGCCACGATATAAGATCCAATCAATGTGATCTCCATTTATGTCCCCGGTAAAACCATGGTGTGTGCCAGGGAAGGGCTTACTAAAGGTATTTTTAAAAAAAGGGCCTTTTATATCTTCACCTTTTAATTGTACATCCTCTCCGGTAAATATCATATGAGAGGGCGATGACGGCGTGGAATTAAAGTCTCCGACTATTATAGCCGGCAATTCAGATGGTAACTGTGCCAGCCGCCTTAATATTATTTTAGCGCTTTCAAGCTGTACCGAAGCATCAAAATCAAAGTGGGTATTTACACAAATCAGTTTGCGACCATTATTTTTGAACATTCCCACTGTGCATTGCCTTGGCCATCGGCTATCCCGCGAACGGCTTGGTATCATAGGCGTTGGACTTAGAAAAAAGTGTTCGTAATAAATACATTCCCAGGTTTTTTTATAAAAGATAATGTTATTTTGCCAAAAAGATGGCGCAGAACTCCTCTTGCCAATAAAATTATAATCAGTAAGGATATTGTCTATAAAATCGGTTTGGAAATCATTTGCCTCCTGTAACCCTATAAAATCTTTGGGGTATTTCTCAAAAAATGAGGGAAAGCAATGCTTTCTGTGATGCCAGCCATTCGGTCCATCGGCTGCCAATCCAAAACGCAGATTCAGTGTTAATACAGAAGGCATAACTTATCCTCTCGCAATTGGTTATACCTAAAATGAGCGATTAGCCATTAGCTTTTAGCTATTAGTCAAACTATATCAAGATGTTATTAAATAATAACATTTCACCCGATGGGTGATTAATAA
>DAOUSD010000275.1 GCA_030627405.1 Deltaproteobacteria bacterium | reverse complement strand
GACAATAAGAGACAAAAACCTTGGGAACAGAAGAGTTTCGAAGCTTAAAAATACGACAGATAAATTAAAAGACAGACAGAAAAATACAGGACATTATTAATAAGGGTCAAAGGCAGACTTGACACTTCCAGATACTTGTGACTGATTAAGCGGCGTTTTTTTCTTTTGTTTTTTTGACCTTGGTTCTTGCGCTTTTACATCAATTTAAACCTGATTATTGCAGAAAGTGGCATCATGGCAAAAACAGCCTGCACAGTTCCCATTACACAAATAATCCTGGATGAGGACATATACCCACGGAAAGGGGTTTCTTTAAAGCGCGTCTCCATGTTTGCGGAAAACATGCGCGATGGTTTTGAGATCGATCCCATTGAGGTGCAGATTCATCCGGACCATGATGATAAATACCACATTCTTGATGTCGCCCATCGCTGGCATGCATACAAGGAGGTCGGCGCAACCGAAATACCGGTTCACATTATAACGCTGGATGGTTTGGATCCCCTCCTCTATGCGGCTAAAAAAGCGATAGGCCCCCTCCAGTTATCCGAAGAAGAGGCAAGAAACACTGCCCGTCGAGCATACCAGGATAACCCACTTTTGACTTCCTATGAGATTGGTCAGGCGATCGGACGATCCAGACGAACGGTAGACGACTATATCGCTGACCTTAAAGCCACCTTCCAATTAGATTTGGATCTCAAGATATTCCGAATGAATCGTATGGTAATTCCCCAACAAAGAATCGCGAAGAGATTAGGTGTAATACAAAGGACAGTATCGAACCATTTAGAAAAAATGGCAGAGCTGCCAAATTTTCTAAATGCCGATTTATCGAAAGGTTTCACAGTTCCTCAAGTGGCTGAAAAGCATGGGTGGGGCGGCGGCATATTTAAGCTTTCCAGAAAGGGGACAATTCTCTCAAACGGGCAATAATAGGCGGAAGCTTTTCAATTATATAATCTATCTCCTCTTCGGTATTGTATTTGCTCAGGCTGAAACGAATAGAGCCATGAGCGGCAGTAGAGGGTACACCCATTGCACGCAAGACATGCGAAGGTTCCAGTGAAACCGATGTGCATGCCGACCCCGATGAAGCACAAATGCCAAATTCATCCATCATCAAAAGAATAGCCCTGCCTTCAACAAATTCAAAGCTTATATTTGTAGTATTCGGAAGACGATTCTCTATGTCTCCGTTTACCATTGAATTCGGCACGCGTTTTAAAATTCCATTTTCAAGCTTATCTCTTAAAAGCTTTACCCTGCCGCTTTCCACCTCTAAATTATCAGCCGCCAATTCACCGGCCCTTCCAAGTCCTATAATGGAAGCAACGTTTTCAGTACCCCCCCTTCGGCCATTTTCCTGATTCCCCCCTATTAAAAAAGGAAAAAATTTGGTTCCCTTGCGTATGTATAGAGCGCCTACGCCTTTAGGCGCATGAATCTTGTGGCCCGAAATCGAAAGCATGTCCACACTTACCTTACTTACATCAACAGGAATCTTTCCAACCGCCTGGACGGCATCTGTATGGAAAATAATCCCCCTTTCCTTTATAACTGCAACGATTTCTTCTATCGGAAAAATAACTCCTGTCTCATTGTTTGCCCACATAATACTGACAACAGCCGTATCTTCACTGAGATTTTTATAAAGAAAATCAATATCCGGATTTCCCTTACCGTCAACCGGAACAAATGTCACACGATAACCCTTCTTTGAAAGATATTCGTACAAATTTTTAATGGCAGGGTGCTCAACCCGTGTAGTTATGATATGCTTCTTATCAGGGCTCGACAATATTGCCGCCTTTATTGCGGTATTGTCACTTTCAGTACCGCAACTGGTAAATACGATTTCCTCGGGCGCAGCCCTCAAAAAAGCCGCCAGTTTTGCACGTGCTTCCTTTAATTTGCAACTTACATTTCTGCCAAAGGAGTGTATGCTTGAAGGATTTCCGTAAGTTTCAGTAAAGTATGGAAGCATCTCTTGAAGAACTTCAGGAGCAACCTGTGTAGTGGCATTGTTGTCAACATAAATAGTTTTCATCGCTGGACCTTCTCAAGTTTAAAAAAAAGTTTCAAGGCGTCACCACACGCCATGGAACCAACTTCCCCCATACCATCAGGATCGTCAATGATGCCAACGTTTCGAGGGGTAAGGGCTCGAAAAATTAGTTGCCCACCTATCATAGTGTCTGAACCGCTTGGAAGCAGCGGTTTTTCATTCAGGCACTATCTACAATAATAATTATGTATTTGCAAAAATAATAATAAATGAATTTGTTAAATTGAATACAATTTACAAAATTTCCGGTTTTTGTTTCTTGACACCAGCATCATATTATGCCATTTGATAAAAGATATTTTTTAACTATAGTTTGGCAATTAGTCTGGTAGTAAAATAATAAAATTTAATTAAAATTTGGGAGGTTTGATATGGCAGTTTATGTTTACGGGCACAAAAATCCTGATAGTGATTCTGTGTGTGCCGCTATTGCGCTTGCTGATCTTAAAAGCAAGATAGGCGTTGAGGCTGTGCCTGCTGTACAGGGCAACTTAAACCCTGAATCCAATTTTATTCTGGAAAAATTCGGTGTCAGTGCACCCGAAATCATAAGCAGCGGCGCCGGCAAGCAGGTTATCCTGGTTGATCATTCTGATCTTGCACAGAGCCTGGATGACTTAAAAGATGCTGAAATTCTGGGCATTGTTGACCATCACAAACTCGGCGATGTAACTACTTCAAATCCCCTGGAATGCTGGATTTGGCCTGTTGGTTGTACATGCACCGTGCTAAAAGCAATGTATGGATTCTTTGGAGTTGAAATCCCAAAGAATATAGCCGGTATTATGTTGTGCGCCATACTGAGCGATACAGTCATTTTCAAGTCAGCTACCTGCACGGATCAGGACAAGGAAGCTTGTGATGTTCTGGCCAAGATCGCCGGCGAATCAGATTTGTCCGCACTGGGCATGGAGATGTTCAAGGTTAAGTCAGCGGTTGAAGGCACACCCGCAAGAGAACTTGTATTGCGTGATTACAAAGACTTTAACATGAGCGGCAACAAGGTGGGAATCGGCCAGCTTGAAGTAGTTGACCTGTCTATTCTGGATAGTGTAAAACCAGCCCTTGCTGAAGATATCAAGGCTCTTAAAACAGAAGGCGGCAGACATTCCGTATTTCTGCTATTGACCGACATCATGAAAGAAGGCTCTGAAATGCTTATCGCATCTGATGATGAGTCTGTTGTGCAAAAGGCTTTTGGCATTGCCCCGGAGGGCGGAAAAGTCTGGCTTGATGGAGTTATGAGCCGCAAAAAACAGGTTGTTCCAAATTTCGAAAAAGCCTTTGCAGGCTAGTATCTATTATTTTGCATAAAAAAGCCCGGTTATGCATATGCATACCGGGCTTTTATTTTGTATTTTACCTGCCTTAGGGCTCGGTAAAAAATAACTTGGCATTTTTGCATCCCGACTTCACCATATCTTTAACCGATCTTCAATCGCAAAAGTCCTCGAAATAGCTCGCTAT
>DAOUSD010000073.1 GCA_030627405.1 Deltaproteobacteria bacterium | reverse complement strand
GCATCTTTTCATCACGGTCTCTCCTTCAAGGTTTTTGTTTCTCAAAACTTACCCTAAAGGGAGACCGTGATTTTTTCAAATTACTTTTTGCCCCACCTTTTGAACGTTACCAATATTTTGCAAACCCAACACTGCCGGTATATCAGCTCATCAGCTTTTTTGTATACTACTCTGCCGGTCTCCTTCTGACACCAGACCCATAAACCAGAGGCGGCCGGATAATCACTTTTCACTTTGGTAGAATTTGCGCTCAAATTTGCCGTAGATTTAATTGATCTGATTGAGCAAAACCGCAGGAATAGCGAGCTATTTCGAGGCCAATTTTACTAAAATCAGGTGCGAATGAAAATCAATTAAAGATATAGTGAAGTTGGGATGCAAAAATGCCAAGTTATTTTTTAGCGAGCCCTTGATCTGCGTCAGTCTGTGTAATCTGCGGATTTGATTTGCGTCTTTTGCGCTTTTTTGCGGCTAATTATTCACTCATCATTCCTCGAACTGCCTCAACAATATCTTTAGTCGTTGGATAATATGCTTTCTCCAGAACTGAGCTGGCGGGGGCCGGCAGATCAGGTAATGTTACCCTGACAAATGGCGCTTTGAGAGAGTCAAAAGCCTCCTCAAAAACAAAAGCCGATATTTCCGCGGCCATGCCATAAGTCTTCCATCCAGGATCAGCCACAGCCAATCTGCCGGTCTTTTTCACAGATTCCAGGACAAGATCTTTATCAAGAGGTTTAATTGTTCGAAGATCTATTACTTCTACCTCAATATTTTCCTTGGCCAATTCTGCCGCGGCCTCCAATGCATGGCGCATAATAAATGATACCGCCACCAGAGTCACATCTTTGCCTTCTTTACGGATTATACCTTTTCCTATAGGAACTTCATATATCTCTTCAGGAACAACCCCTTCGACGCCGTGCAACCAGCGATCATCAATATATACTACAGGATTATCATCTCTTATAGCTGAAATCATCAACCCCTTTGCATCATAAGGCGTTGACGGCATCACAACCTTAAGCGCCGGAATATGGCCCAAAATGGTATGGAGCGCCTGAGAATGCTGGGCAGCCTGTTCTCCGCCCCTGTTAATTATTCCCCAAAATACAATTGGCACGGACAATTTTCCGCCATTCATGTAGTACCAGTTGGCAGCCTGATTAATGATCGGATCAAGCGCATACATCATAAAATCCATGCGGGGATGCACCACCACAGAGCGCATGCCTGTCATGGCAGCGCCAACCGCGGCGCCGGTCACCGCATTTTCAGAAACCGGTGTGTCACAATCACCCTGTCCGGGCCGAACCGCTCCAGAAGACCCCTGGCGGTATTACCAACATACCATGGACTTTTAACCCCCTGGCCGATTAAAAAAACAGATTCGTCCTCTTCCATCATCTGATGAAATGCTTCATTTGCCGCCAGACTGTATTGAAGTTTTCTATTATTTAAAGACATAGGCATTTAACTCGCTTTCTTCGGGGAAAAGACTATTATTAGCAAAAACATGCGCCTCACGAACTTCTTGATCAATTTCCTTCTTTATTTCAGAAACCTCTGATTCACTCAAAACACCGTTATCCAAAAGTTGTTTTTCAAAATTGACAATTGGGTCTTTCTTCTTCCACATATCAACTTCTTCTTGAGGCCGGATATCGGTATGCGAACCCTGTATGTTATCGTCAGGCCCCACATGCCCCCGAAGCCGGTAGGTTATAGCTTCGATAAAAAAAGGTCCGCGGCCGTCCCTGCAGGCGGTTGCCGCCTCTTTTGCCGTCTCAAAGACCTCCAGCACATTGTTTCCATCCACACGAACATTCGGTATGTTAAACGGCTTTGCAATATCGGCGATGTTACAGTCCGGCCGGCATTCTGCAACAGGCAGTTTCTTTCAGAGCAGCAAGGTTCATGCATTCAAACAAGACCCCCTCATTGGTCGCCCCATCGCCGAAAAAACTGACGGAAACCCGTTTTTCTCTGCGGATATGATATGCCAGCGCAGCGCCTACAGCTAATGAGATCGTGCCGGCCACAATTGGAGCGGCGCCCATCATACCCTTTTCAGGATCGATCAAATGCATGGAACCGCCTCTGCCTCTGGAACAACCGGTCTCCTTTCCATAAATTTCCGCAACCATCGCATTGATCCGGCCGCCCTTTGCGATGAAATGTCCATGGGAGCGGTGATTTCCAAAAACGCAATCCGTTTCCTCCAGCGCGGCGCATACGCCCACAGCAACAGCCTCCTCCCCGGAACACAGATGGACAGGGCACCTCACCTCACCATTAAGAATCGGCTCCACAAGACTTTCTTCACAAAGCCGAATTCTTAACATTGTTGTGTACAACTGCCGCAAAAACTCTTTAGAATATTTTTTCATACTCCTCCCCCAATCCACAGATTAAAAAAGATTGATTTTTCCACAAATTTTACGAATTATCACCAATTATTAGTTTACTATTTAGTGTAAATTCGTGTAATTAGTGGATATCTAATATCTATCGGGAAACGACAACAGAATCCGAACCAGGCGGAGGGAAAGGCACAAGCACGTCTTCCCTTTTTGAAACACGTATCACATCAGCCGGCGTATCTAACTCACATTTGGACGAGGTCCTACCAGACTCATGTCTCCCTTCAAGACATTCCACAACTGAGTAAACTCGTCCAGTTTAAATTTTCTTATAAAATGTCCGATGCCCGTAATTCGAAAATCATCAGCCGAAGTAGAATCCACACCTGTTTTATCTGCGCCTGCAACCATGGAACGAAGCTTAACCATCCGGAAGATTCTTCCGTCCTTACCCACCCTCGGCGTAATATAAAATGGTGAATGAAAATCCTGCAAAAACACCAATATCATTACCGGTATCAACAAAGGGCTAAGTACCACCAGGCCGAAAAAAGAACAGATTATGTCAAGAAGTCTCTTCATAAAAATTTATCCACGAATTTCACGAATTATCACCAATTATTGTTTTACTGTTTCGTGCAAATTCGTGTAATTAGTGGACCTTTTTTACCTTACTATAATACAATCACAATTTTTTTGTGGACAGGAAGTATTTTTCCCAAACGTTCAAAAATGATTTCGCTTTGAGAATCTCAATTCCCTCATAAGCTCCTATGTCCAATAGATGATGATCTCCAGAAACTATATAATCCGCTTCGCCTTCATAAGCGCATGCCAAATATTTGTTATCCGAAGGATCAGCTTTAATTATATCAATTATCTCTTCTCCTTCAACAATCCAGGCAAACATTAAGATATCTTCAAAATATGCGTCTATTTCCTGTGCGGTTTTACGATGATATTTTTGAAGCTTGGGGTAGAGTAAGATACGTTTTATTTCTTTTATAATAGCAGGTGAAAGGATCAATTCTATTTGATTCTGTTTGATCAAATCAAGAATTTTGCCGGGATTTGAATTCGGCTTGATCAGACCGCTGGCAAAAAGGTTGGCATCGACAACGATTTTCAAAGCTTATCCTCGACGACGTTCGACTTGTCTGGCTGCCTGCGTTGCTTCTGCCAGAATATCGTCAAGCTTTTCCAAGTCTTCTCCGGCAAAAGAATCGCTGATTTTCGACATATTACTAAAGAAACGCTGCCGGGCCTTATCCATTTGCTTGAATTTCTTGATCGGAATAATCGCCACCATAGGCATGCCTTTGCGCTCCACAATATACTGGTCGTTTTTGAATGACACAGCATTCATTATTGTGCCAAACTTTTGCCGGGCCTTAAGTGCCGTAACTACCTTTAATGACATATTGTATCCTCCTTTTAAAGTATATCAATTGATATGCTTTACATTTTACCTGGAAACAGATGCATTGTCAAGCAAACAACAGCAAAGTTTATTCCGTGAAATTGCTCCAATCTTATATTTATCCACGAATTTCACGAATTATCACCAATTATTGTTTTACTGTTTCGTGCAAATTCGTGTAATTAGTGGACCTTTTTTACCTTACTCTTAGTGTAATTAGTGGACATAAAAAGCTTTAATACAATCACATACATACATACCCCACATCCTCATCCGTCAAGGCCGTATGCATCGGAAGCATCAAAAACCTGCTCGTCATTTTCTCAACCACTGGCAAACGCACATCATCAAACCCAAGCCCCTTGAACTGATGAACAGCTTTCCCGCCCCATTGAATAATCATACCTATTCCACATTCTGCCAGAAAGCTTTTCAGCTCATCACGATGCCCGGACCCAGTTCATAATTCTGATAAATATCATAATGTTTTTCATCTTCATCCGGCGCAGGAGGTAAAATCAAATCATCAATTCCTCTTAAAGCATGATCATACATAGAGGCAATTTCACGTCTCCGTTCCATATCCTTTGTAAATGTTTTCAGCTTCAGGTTCAAAATAGCCGCCTGTATGTTGTCCAAACGGCAGTTGGTTCCCCAGGCCACAACTTCTCCCTCTTCGTTGCGGCCGTGATCGCGGAGAAGGAACAGTTTTTGGGCGACCTCATCGTCATTAGTGACTACAGCGCCTCCGTCCCCAAAGCAACCGAGCAACTTGGCCGGGTAAAAGCTGAACGTCCCGGCCAGACCAAAAGTCCCTGCACATTTCCCTCTGAATTTTGAGGAAAGCGCTTGAGCCGCGTCTTCAATAATAATCAAACCATACTTATCAGCAATCGCCTGCATGGCATCCATATCGCAGGTCCGGCCATTAAGCTGGGTAGGCATTATAACTCTGGTTTTATCTGTAATGGCCTTTTCATGAATCTGGGGTCAAACCTTGATTATTATAATAAGGAAAAATCTGGGTGCCTTAATTTTTTAAGTTTCTTTCTTGACTTCGGTGCTGGATTCTCTGGCATGAATTGGCGACATCCTATAATCCTTCTGTCAAGCATAAAGTGTGCGTTTTTAATAAACTAATTAAATCAATAAAATAGAAAAGTGGCTGATTTTTGGGTACACTTCTCCTTATAGTTTATTAAAAAAAATTCGGCGAATCTCCCACTATCGCGAACCACGCATCTGATCGTTACGATTATCCAGCATGCAACAAATAAATGCTACCGCTATCATCCCTTATCCAGAGTCTAAAGTTCAGTGAGAGGCCCAGTATTGTCCCTCCAGAGGTCTAAAGCCCCTACGTTCATAATCGAGCTCTCTCGCCGAAGGTGTAATATCGTTTATTTTATAGTTAAATAATCAGGGTTAAAGACTTCCCCCTTTTTCATCAAAGTCCAAGCGATCACCAGCATTTTTGCGGCCAGCTTAACACACATCTTTGTTTTAATTCCACGCTCACGTTCTCTTCCAATAAGAAGCTGGGTAAAATAGAGAAAAACTACGGGACGGAGAAAAACTACGGGACGTTCCTACGGGACGGAAAAACTACGGGACGTTCTCAACTTTTAAACTTAATCTTTTATTAGACCCCAGTTCCATCTGCCGGACATACAGGTAATTGGGGCCGCGTCTTGATTAGTGCATGGTAATTGGGGCCGCGTCTTGATTAGTGCATTAAGCTCGTTTTTTGTAATAGGGGACGCTGTTACATTATGAAGATTATGTCAGATATTCGCCTATAATTTCTGGATTGTTATACCAGTTAAATAAAAGCAAAATCGTATTTAACGGCACAAGAGGATTTTTCTCCCTGTCTGCCATAATTTGTCGCCGTATGAACCACGCAATCAAACCGGCCGCATTCCTCAAAAGGCTTTTCAAGGGGTACAAGATTGATATCATAGCTTCGGACTTTATCAAGATAGTCCTTTATGCGCCAAGTATCGGAAAAACTGCGCTTTAGAATGACAACTTCGTGCCCGGCTTTGAGAAAAGCAGGAATCAGGTTGCTGCCGAGGAAGCCTGTTGCACCGGTAAGAAGGATATTTAAAGGTTTTGGGTTTTTCATTTGACTATCGTTGAGATGTCTTTACTATTTTCGTTATGATGTTGATTATGGAATCTACGTTAGTTAATATTTCAACTTTTCTTGAATAGCCATCAAGATAGCCGGATTTGGATAGGAGACGTAGCCAATATTTTGTCTCTCTTGCCTCTTTTGTGTAGTCTCTGGTGTCACATCTTGATTAGCGCATCAAGCATGTCAAAGGCAATAGGGGACGTTGACACTATTCAACTATTTGAGCTGTAATAGGGGACGCTGTTACATTATGAAGATTATGTCAGGTATTCGCCTATAATTTCTGGCTTGTCAAAATGTTGGGGGACATCCTATAATCCTTCTGTCAAGCATAAAGTGTACGTTTTTAATAAACTAATTAAATCAATAAGATAAAAAAGCGGCTGATTTCTGGGCACACCTCTCCTTTATAGTTTATTAAAAAATTTCGGCGAATCTCCCACTATCGCGAACCACGCATCTAATGTAGGAGGGGACGTTGGTAACTTTGTAAACTTATTCATCAAGAGACCCTTATGTTTTATAAATATTGTCATGGTGATCAAGATCAAGTAGCGTTACTATTTTTTCATCTTTGTTGATTTCATAAATCAACACAAAAGACCCACCTACGTGTACCCTTCGCTTGTTTTGCAAAGGCTTTCTTAAGGGCTTGAAACGGTAAGGATTATCAAGTATCTCTCGCACTTTTCTATCTATTAGCACAAGTAATTCTCTGTCTTTTTTCTTGAGCTTCTTAAATTTCTTGTCAAGATTTTCCTTGATTGCAAGTTTATACATTTAATCCATATCTTTTGCTGAAGTCTTCGACCATGACTTCTTTTTCGAAGTCAATATCTCTCATCCGTAAGATAAATTCATCACGCAACTCAGGCTCTTCCATAAAACTTTTCTTTATCAGAGCCACGTCGCGCTTTAAATCAACTACCATTTTATAAATGTTTTCAAGAGTGATGTTTTGTCGAGCCGGCATCTGCTTAACCTCCTTTTATCTCCTGTGGGGTCGAGGTGGGGACGTTATGTTACATTATGAACTTACGTCAAATATTAGCGTATACTTTCGGCCTTCCTAAAAATACATCCAGCCATAAAAATCAACAAATTTTATCCTTTCAAAAAAGGTCTGGGGTAAAAGGTCTGGGGTCAAGGTCTGGGGTCAAACCTTGATTATTATAATAAGGTGAGTGGAGGGGATGAGTGGAGGGGACGTTGGTAGTTTTGTATGGACATTATGGGGGACGTTGCTTGTTTCACAAGTTTACGCCTGCAGGCCATGTTACTGGTGGGGACGCTGGTGCTTTTGTTGCTTTATTCAGATT
>DAOUSD010000198.1 GCA_030627405.1 Deltaproteobacteria bacterium | reverse complement strand
CGTTGGTTAAATAGCCTGCTATTCGCCCTCCTCGCGCCTTGCCATGCGTACGCCTCAACACCTGAAAATGTAAATTTATTTTTGAGCGAACCCTAAGGACATTCATCGCTAAAAAGGGTTGAAATTTGATTACGCCCTCTTTGCTTTGAAAGATACATTGCCTTGTCTGCTCTTTGAACAAGTGTTGATATTCTTTCGTCTGGGCAATATTCTGTAGCTCCTATGCTGATAGTTATGGATATGGATTTTTCGGATTGAGGTGAAAACTTTTCATTTTCCATGGCATCCTTTATCCTCTTGGCAACGGTCATAACTTCTCCCCTGTTTGTTTCAGGGAGTATAACAGTAAATTCCTCACCTCCGTATCTGTAAGCTGTATCCATCTTTCTGAGACATGATTTAATTATCTTCCCGATACTGAACAGTACTTTGTCACCTTCCAGGTGACCATAAGTATCATTATAGCGTTTGAAATAATCAATATCCATAAATAAGAGCGTAAGAGGATGGTTGTAACGTTTGGCTCTGTTAACCTCTGAATCCAGTTGTTTATAAAAGTATCTGGAATTATAAAGTTTTGTCAGGCCATCCGTTATTGCAAGGTCCTGAAGTCTTGCCAGCATTAAGGCGCGCTCTTTTGTAATATTCCGCTCTCTTAAAACCCTTCTCAGTCTTAGCAAAAGCTCTTCAAAGCGTATCGGCTTAGATACAAAATCGCTTGCACCTTTGCTGATTGCTTCTTCATAAGAATAATCGCCGATATAGGCTGTCATAACAATTACATCTGTATCATAACTATTTTTTATAAGGTCAGTCAGTTCGAGGCCGTTCATTCCCGGCAACCTTATGTCGGTTATAACGAGATGAATGGTATTTGTCTTTAATATTTCAAGTGCTTCCTCCGCGCTTGAAGTCTCGAATGACTTATAACCAGCCATGCCGATAAATTCATGGATAGAATTTCTAATAGCGGGGTCGTCTTCGACGATTAAAATACTGGTGTCTATTTTTGATTGTTTGATCATCATTTACTAATTGATTGATAATATCAAAATACGTGCAAAAGGTCAGGGTTGACACATTGAAAAACAATTTGATAGAAGTTAAAAATATATTATATGTATAACTATAACAAAAATTAGTGTCAACTTACTTTTATAAAAATATTAGGCATCCTTCACGACAAATCAAAAGTAGTTTACACTTTGTTGATCTTGTATTTTGGTAGTGAAATTTGAAACTGGAAATTGGAAAAAATACAAAGATGTAGATGCGTTACCTAATTTCAAATTTCCAGTTTCGACATCGGCATTCAATTCGACAATACACGCTTTTTCGAAAAAAGTGTAAACTGGTGAAAGAAGGATGCCAAATATTGGCATATATCTTTAATGAAGAATATACGAAATTTTAGCATAATAGCTCATATTGATCATGGCAAGTCGACTCTGTCGGACCGCCTTATACAGGCTACCGATGTTGTTTCTGAGCGAAATTTTCAGGATCAGATCCTCGACACAATGGATATAGAGCGGGAAAGAGGCATCACCATAAAGAGTCAAACAGTTTGTCTCCCGTATAAAGCAAAAGACGGTCAAACATACTTCTTAAATCTTATTGATACGCCCGGACATGTTGATTTTACCTATGAAGTTTCACGCGCTCTCGCTTCATGTGAGGGTGCTCTTTTGCTTATAGACGCCAGCCAGGGTGTTGAAGCACAGACCCTGGCTAATCTTTATCTTGCAGTGGAACACGATCTTGAAATTATTCCGGTAATAAACAAAATAGATTTGCCGTCCGCTGATATTGAGAGAATAAAAGATCAGATTAACGACGATTTGGGCTTAGATCCGGAATCGGCAATTCTTACCTCAGCCAAAGAAGGCATCGGCATAGAAGATGTGCTTGAAGGGGTAGTTAACAAACTTCCGCCGCCATCGGGAGATCCGGAGGCACCGCTTAAAGCCCTGATTTTCGACTCCCACTACGATTCTTACAGGGGTACTGTAATTCATGTTAGAATATTTCAGGGAACAATAAAGCCGGGCGATGTCATCACCTTTATGTCCAATAATGCCGTTTATAAAACCGAGGAGGTAGGAATATTCCAGATAGAAAGGGTGCCTCAAAAAGAAATATCAGCGGGCCAGGTAGGTTATATTATTGCAGGGATAAAAACAGTAAGTGACACCAAATGCGGTGATACTATTACGCTGAAAAACCGGCCATGTAAAAGCCCAATGCCTGGATTCAAAATTGAAAAACCGGTTGTATTTTCTTCTATCTACCCGGTAGCGTCTGATGGATACGAGGAGCTGGCGATTGCAATGGAAAAGCTTAAATTAAATGATGCTTCATTGAGTTATGAAAAAGACTCCTCTGTAGCTCTGGGTTTTGGTTTTCGCTGTGGATTTCTGGGGCTTCTTCATCTTGAAGTCGTGCAGGAAAGACTTGAGCGTGAATACGATCTTTCTCTGATTCTTACGGCTCCCTCTGTGAGATATGAGCTGATAATGCAAGACGGTTCATCCATAACAATCGATAACCCTGCTTTGTATCCTGATCCAGCCGGGATTGATAAAACGCTCGAGCCATTCATCCGGGCTTCAATAATAATACCCGACCGTTACATGGGAACGGTTATGAAGCTGTGTCTTGAAAGACGGGGAACAAATACCACTTATCAATATCTTACCGATAACCGTTTGGAGATGATTTTTGAACTTCCCCTTGCTGAAGTTATTTATGACTTTTACGATAAACTGAAATCATTAACTCAGGGATATGGATCATTTGACTATGAAATAACAGATTGCAGGGAGACGGATATTGCAAAACTTGATATTCTGATAAACGGTGACCGTGTAGATGCATTATCACAACTGGTTCACAAAGACAGGGCCGTTGAACGGGCAAGACATGCATGTGAAAAACTAAAGGAAGAAATTCCTCGACAGATGTTTAAAATAGCCATACAGGGTGCAATCGGTGGAAATATTATAGCGCGTAAGACCATTTCAGCCTTAAGAAAAGACGTAACGGCAAAATGCTATGGCGGAGATATAACGCGAAAACGCAAACTGCTCGAAAAACAGAAAAAAGGTAAAAAAAGAATGAAGATGGTGGGAAAGGTTATGATTCCTCAGTCTGCATTTTTATCAGTATTAAAAACAGATAACGATTGATGGCTTCGTAAAAAGTCCAACTTCGGCGTTGCGCTTTTTACTAAGCCGTCAAGATTAGGAGGTTATATGGGGAAAACCGTTGCAGAAAAAATATTTGATTCCCATTTTGTGGACAACCCGTCAGGAGATATTCATGTTATCAGTCTTGATGCTGTTTTTTGCCATGAAATAACAACACCTGTTGCAATAAATGATCTGGTAAGCCGGAATAAAGACAGGGTGTTTGATCCTGATAAAATCAAAGCTGTGATTGACCACGTTACTCCTGCAAAGGATTCAAAAACAGCCATGCAGGGTAAAATTTTAAGAAATTGGGCCCGGCGCCACAATATCAGGGATTTCTTTGACATAGGCAGAAACGGAGTATGCCATGCAATTTTTCCTGAAAAAGGTTTTGTTCGTCCGGGATATACCTTAATTATGGGTGATTCCCATACCTGTACTCACGGTGCATTTTGCGCATTTGCGGCCGGCGTAGGCACAACTGATCTTGAAGTGGGAATTCTAAAGGGCGTTTGCGCATTTCATTATCCTTCGACAATCAAGATCAACATAGTAGGTCAGATGCCCGAAGGTGTTTATGCAAAGGACGTGATTCTTTCCATAATCGGAAAGCTCGGCGTAAACGGGGCAACAAATAAAATTATAGAATTTACAGGGCCTGTTGTGGACACAATGAGCATGGAAGGCAGAATGACTCTGTGCAACATGGCAATTGAAGCAGGAGGGACATGCGGCATCTGCTATCCGGACATGACAACCGTTGAATATTTGTGGGAATTTATTAAAGACAAATATCCAACAAAAGAATCAGCTTTTGAGGAATTTAAGAAGTTTTCTCCTGATCCTGATGCCAAATACCATGATGTGATAGAACATGATGTAAGCCAACTGGAACCTGTGGTTACTTTCGGATTTAAACCTGACCAGGTAATACCTGTAAGGGAGATGGAAAAAACAAAGGTAGATCAGGTTTACATAGGGTCATGCACAAACGGAAGAATTGAAGATCTAAGAATTGCCGCCCAGGTGCTGAAAGGCAATGAGATAAGCGACTCTGTCCGGGGCATTGTATCACCCGCAACTCCAAAAGTTTTCAGGCAGGCAATGGATGAAGGTATTCTGAAAATATTCATGGATGCAGGTTTTTGTGTTACAAACCCGACTTGTGGTGCATGTCTGGGCATGAGCAATGGTGTGCTTGCGGAAGGCGAAATATGTGCTTCAACAACAAACCGTAATTTCAACGGCCGGATGGGCAAAGGCGGAATGGTGCACCTTATGAGTCCCGCTACGGCAGCCGCAAGCGCTATCTCGGGGCATATTACAAATTCAAGTTTATACCTAAGTTGAGCGATTTTTTGCGAAGATATGTGTTGAGATCTTGATGCATAAGGATTTGCAAAAACCGCAGGCATACCCGCGGATATGTGGAGGATTTTTGCGAAGCCTTTATGCGCAAGAGATCGGCGCAGATCGAGTAAAAAAT
>DAOUSD010000018.1 GCA_030627405.1 Deltaproteobacteria bacterium | reverse complement strand
CTGTCCTGATACCGTGAGATCGGGAAATCCGGCCGTCTTCAGCCACCATGTTTAAGAGATGAGTTACATGAAAATCTCCCATCACCCTGTAATACGAAAGAGCTGCGTCTTTTCCTCCGCTCCAGGAAACAAATGTCTTTACTTTACTTCTTTCCATTCGGTAACATCTCCACAGATTTTGCAGTGACAGGCGCTTTGATTCATTCCCGCGCCGCAACACTTACATGTCTTTTCATCTTTTTGGGGAACAGGTATTTCACCAACCACATCCCGGTAAATAAGGTAATAATAGAAATGTTCCTTGTTCCGGAATTTTATTGGAAAGCTCCTATTACCAGCCTCAAATTCCTCATCTGTCACCCTTGATTCAATAATATTTCTTAGCTTTGTCATACCTGAACCAACCTCAAGAGGTCTCTTATTCTGCCACAGTACTTCTTGCGGCAACACACCTTCAAAGGCCTTACGAAGTATCCACTTTCCCCAGGTTTTCCCGTTTTCTTTTCTGATCTTAAGATCGACATCAACACCTTGACTGAAATCCATAAATTCTTTATCCAGAAAAGGCTGTTTTATATCGATTTCCAAGTGTTCCCCTATTTTATTGGAACTGAATCGCATTGTGCGATACATTCGATCCAGGTATTTTCTTAAATCCTTTTTCTCCAGCATGAAATTGTAGCCTAAAAAAATTTCATCACTTCCATCGCCTGTCATCATGCTGCACAGGCCTATGTTTTTCGCATACTTCAAACCAAGATAAGCCGTTACGTCGTTTGGAATCGCAGGATCAAAACTCCTGAATATCTTTATGACCTCCGGTATAGTGGCGATGGCTTCTTCAATTTCCACAGTCTTGTGATAATGATCCAGTTTGAGGAATTTTGCCACCTCGTCGGCATAATATCGATCCTCTCCGTATGACTCAAGCCCGACCGAAACGGCCCTGCAATTTCTTGAATATGCGGCCACGAGTGCGGAATCCAGCCCCCCGGAAAAAAGTATCCCCTCGGCTCGATTTCTGCTGACCGCCTCGGCAAATCTTCTTTTCAATTCAGGAAAAAGAAATTTCTCATCCTTGTTCATATCTTATCTTTATACCCTCTTGGCGTAACCATAAAATCCAGGTAAGTAAACGATGTGCTGTTTCCGATAAAGATTATTGTCTGCATGTTTACGTCTGCTTTGTGAAGATCTTCAAGGGGAATAACCGTCACCATTTCATCTTTTCTCATAGCACTTACAACAATTCCGGCAGGGGTTTTTTTATCCCTGTATTTTAATATAATCTTCTGTGCTGTTTCGAGTTGCCGGCTCCTTCGTTTACTTTTAGGGTTATACAAAACAATTACAAAATCCGCACTTGCAGCAGCTTCTATACGTTTTTCAATGAGTGTCCAGGGAGTCAAAAGATCACTTAAACTTATGGCTGCAAAATCATGGCTTAATGGCGCCCCCAAAAGAGATGCGCCGGCGCAGAGCGCGGGTATTCCGGGAACAACTTCAACTGTTAATGCAGATTTTTCATTTAATGCCATTCCCCTTGAAAAAGGAGGTATGACCTGAATATTCTCCTTTTTGCATATCTCAAAAACAAGTCCGGCCATGGCATAAATTCCCGGATCACCGCTCGAAACAATTGCGCATGATCTTCCTGTAAGAGCGGCATCAATGGCGGCTCTCACACGTTTAACCTCTTTGGTCATTTCAGTGCTGATTATATTCTTATCTTTAATAAAAGGATGGATTAGATCTATATAGGTAGTATATCCTGCAACAGTATCCACTGATTCAAGAACATCCATTGCCCGTTTGGACAAATGATCATAACTTCCCGGGCCTATCCCTACGATATAAAGGACGTTCTGGCGATTGCCACTGTGACGTTTCGGGTCGAATGTTTTGGCACAATCAGTTTCCCGTTTTTTGATGCAAGAATTGCGGCTGCTTCGCATACGCTTTTTACTCCTGTATGTTTTTCCACCATGTCGGATGGTGATTTAATACCGTCTGCCCGGTTTAATTCTTCCTTGTCGTAAAAACTAATGGGAAGCTTAAGTTCTTCTGCAAAGGCTATAAGCCCAGCTTCATCTGCTTTTAAATTAATCGTCGCGATACGTATCACGCTGGCTATGGCAAGTTTCGATCCTTCAAGTACTTCTTCAAAAAAATCTTTAATCTCCTTCATTGTTGTGTTTCTGTTGCATCCAATTCCTGCAACAAGTGATCCTGGTCTTAATCTCAGCACCTTTTTTGAAAAATAGGCCAGCGCGTCATCTATAAACACGCCTGGGATATCCTCATTTTCCGCAATTTGTCCTTTCTTAAAATCTGTAAGAATGTGTGATGGACTGATACTGTCACGAAGCAATTTGTAAGGATCGTGGAGATAAAACTTTTTCCCGGTAATAAAGGCCATGTTTATATTTTTTATAGCTTCAGGGTTTTCTATAAAAAGATTGTGCTGTTTTGCCAGCACATCAATAGCAGGCGTCTGGTTTACATCCGTAGCTGTAGTTATTACAGGATCAGCCCCTATTAGCTCGGCAACCTTTATGGCAAGGGAATTGGCTCCGCCCAGATGACCGGAAACAAGACTTACTGCATATCTGCCGATTTCATCAACCACCACAACTGCCGGATCCGTTGTCTTGTTTTGGATACAGGAAGCAATAAGCCTGACTACAATTCCCGTTGACATTATAAAAACATGTCCTGTGTGTGCATGAAAGTCAGTTGCAATAGCATCAGAAAGTCTTTCAAAACAAGAAGCCTGAATATCATTTATGTTCAGATCAGCAGAAAAGTGTAATCTTGCATCAGGCAGGCTCTTTGTAATTTTCCTGGCAAGCAGCGCTCCTTTAGGCGTAATGGCCCATAAGGCGATCTTGTCATTTTTTTTCTTTCTAAACCCGTGTGAAAAATTCTTATCATATAGTTTTGATTTGTATTTTTTTTTGTGATTGCCAATATCCAGGGCCTTCCCGATGATAATAAGAGCCTGTCTTGCTATCTTCTCTTTTCTCACTATTTCCGGCAACTCTTCAGGATTTGTAAAAATAATCTTTTCTTCAGGCTGGCTGACACAATAAACAACGGCGCAGGTCGCATCTTTTCCATATGCTTTTTCAAGAACCCTCGCTACTTTATCAACCACGGATATGCTAAGATAAATCACCATGGAAGCTTTATGCTCTGCAAGTAATTCCAGAGATTCAGTTTCAGGCACAGGTGTTCTGCCTGCCATACGGGTTAAAATAAGTGTCTGTGAAACTTCAGGCAAAGTATATTCTATTCCCATGGCTGCGGCTGCGGCAAATGCAGCAGTTACTCCTGGAATAACTTTACAGGGAATAGATTTTTTATCTAACTGTGCTATTTGTTCAAATATGGCACCATAAAGACTCGGATCTCCGGTATGAAGGCGAACTACCTGTTTTCCTTTTTCGTATGCTTTTTCAATTTCATCAATTATCTCTTCAAGATTCATGGGAGCGCTGTTTAAAACCCTTGTTTCCGGTTTTGTCCATTTTAAAACAGCCTCAGGCACAAGAGAACCTGCATAAATGACAAGGTCGGCATCAGCAAGCGCATGTTGTCCCTTAACCGTTATCAATTCGGGATCACCAGGCCCTGCCCCTGCGAATATTACAGGTTTCAGAGCACATTCATCTTGATTTTTAATAGTTGATTCGGTTTTCATATTCTATTTTCCATCAAAGCGGGCTCTTTATTTGTTGCGGAAATTATCCACACAGGATTCAATGCTTCGAGCCGTTCTCCCCATGGCATATCCTGCCCCCGATGAATCTGGACCAACACTATATCTGTTTTAAATCCCTTGCTTTTAAGTGTTTTAAGGGCAGCTTCAACATTAGACAGAATAACGGCATTTATAACCATAACTCCGTCAGGCTTTAGATACTCTGAAGCTGTATCTATGATTTTCACCAGATCCCTGCCGCCGCCGCCGATAAATATCCGGTCAGGCTCAGGCAGATCCTCAAGACCGTTCGGAAGAACAGCCTGAACAACTTCCAGGTTTTTTACACTATATTGCTTTTTATTCGCCTTAATATTGTTGATCCTGCTCGGGTTCTGCTCGACCGAAAATATTTTGCCCTTTTTTATAAAAAGAGATGCCTCAATGGAAATAGAACCCGAGCCTGCTCCCAGATCCCATAATATATGATCATCTGAAAGACAAAGTCTGGAAATTGTAATAGCGCGAACCTCTGATTTTGTAATAAGACCTTTCTGGTATTCATACCGGTTATCCGGCATACCCAGGTGAAGATTCTTATTCCCTTCAGGCTGAAAAGAATGTCGTTTTAATACAATCAGGTTGGGCTGTGAAAAATTCATATCCGCAGCCTGACCGGGTTCATACCAGTCAAAACATTCAGATTCAGTTCCAAGCTGCTCAAAAATACACATTTTTATATCTTTAATCCCTTTTTTAAGCAGACGTCCGGCAAGCCATGCAGGATTTTTTTGTGAATCCGTGTAAACAGCCACGCTTTCGTTTCTGTCAAGTCTGCTGAAAAGGTCTCTTTCACTATTTCTGCCATGCAAACTTACGACTGAAATATCATTCCAGGGCTCCTTTATCCTGGAAAAAGCCGCGGCAACAGTAGAAATATTTGGATATATCACAATATTGTCAGGCCCAAGGGATTTTATCAACAAGGAACCTATACCAAAAAACAGCGGATCACCAGATGCAAGTACTACAACATTTTTTTTACGCATCTTGTTTTGTATATAACGGATAACACCTTCAAGATCTTTGCTGATCTCCTTTTTATCTGCCGCATGATCATTAAAATACTCAAGATGCCGTTTTCCTCCTACCAGAACATCAGCATCTTTTATCAATTTCAGGTGCTTTGCGGTAAGATCTTCGGGAGTAAGTCCCATTCCGATTATAGATACCTGTTTCATGTTTGTTTTAACCTGCTATCATCTGAATCAAATACAACATCCCCGCTGAAATCGAAGATAATGCCCTGTATATCAATATCAGAACCTGTAAACATCCCGGCAGCTTTAACCATTTTTCTTCCTACGCAGGAAATAATTTGAGGATATTCATTCATAATAAAATCAAATGCATGTCTTGCTGTATTTGCAGATAATATCTTTCCCGCAAATTCCCGACTTTTTGTGATTTCAAATGACCAGTCTGAAAGCTTCTTCATAGTCAAACTTGACTTGGCGGCATGAGTGTGGGGCACTCCTTGTGCCATCTTTACCGCTTTTCCGAAAAAAGCGGCGAGAATGATTTTTTTTAAACCATTATTTGATGCATCCTCAAGGGACATTTTGAAAAAATCACCAATCTGTATAAAAGCCTCTTCAGGAAGCTTCTTAAACAAAGCCTGGGAAAATCTTTCACTGCGACGGCCGGTTGTAAGCACCACCTTTTCTATGCCAAAAGCCTTTGCAACAGACATAGACAACCTTATCGTCGCAATATAGGCATCATGAGACATGGGCTTCTCTACGCCTGTGGTTCCCAGAATAGAGATTCCGCCAAGGATGCCCAGCCTTGCATTCAAAGTCTTTTCAGCCAGTCTTTCCCCTTCAGGTACAAAGATTTCGACTTTTACCGGTTTGTTTTTATTGTATTTTTTTAATAACTCCGTAACAGCTTGTGTAATCATTTCTCTGGGGCCCATGTTTATTGCAGCTTCTCCGGGTTCAATTTCAAGGCCCGGCTTTGTGACCATGCCCACACCCTTTCCACCATTTATAGATACCGTCCTTTGATTTCCATTGTTCAGGAGTGTGACTATTGCTCCGATTTCCGCCTTATGCGTTATGTCCGGATCATCCCCTGCGTCTTTTATTACTGTACATTTTGCTTTGTTTTCTCCCTGGGATATACAGGTACATACTGGAATAATGATATTGTCTCCCGTTAAAAGCTTTATTTGAACACTGGAAGGTTTTTCACCGGTCAAAATCAGTGAAAGAGCTCCCTTTGCCGCCGCTGCTGCCGCAGTGCCGGTTGTAAAACCAGTCCTTAGCCTTTCTTTTGTAGTCATTGATATATGTTGTACGACCATAAACTGCGCTTTTTGAAACGGTCAGGATTATAAGGAAAAATAAACCACGAAGGACACGAAGGGGCACGAACTTGCCTGCGGCAGGCAGGGATTAGAATTAATGTTTTATAATTTCTTCGTGTTCTTCGTGCTCTGGTAAAGAGAACATAATAAAAAATCAAATTCATCCTAAATAATAATAAATTATCCCCATGATGACAAGGCTCACAATCCGAAAACCCTGGCCCATAATCAACAATTGAGTCCCCATTTTGGGAGAAAAGATTCCAATATACCTTGGCAACTGATGACGCAGAGCACGAATCGGAAATGCAATTATATTTCCGATCAGCAAGGCTAACACAGTCTGTTTTATTGTAATTACTCCGGCATCAAGAAGCGCGCCCGCTGCCGCAAATCCTGAAGTAAATTCAGCGGCAAAACTTAAAATCACAACCGAAAGGGCTTCAACAGGCATAAAGGTTGTGACAAAATAGCCCGCAAGCCATTTACGCGCCAGATTAAAAATACCCATCTCATTTAAAACAAAAATGAGAACATAAACAGGTATTACATAAACTGCGATCTTTGTAATGCGGCCGGGCAGTTTCTTTTTTACATTCCTTACTATTTCCCATAGTCTTTTATTGTGCTGCACAGGAAGTTCTTTTTCTTCTTTTTTTAAATCGCTCTTTTGAACAGACGGTCTTATATGCCCGTAAATCAGAAAAAGCGCTGTTCTAAAAAGTGTAGCAGCAAAAGTTATCATGAAATAAAAAACTCCAGCCAAACCTGTAAGCGGTAAAACAATAAAAAATGTTGTTGGAAGGTGAAGAAAATAAGCTGGAAGCTGATTGACGAAATTGGATAGAAAAAGCTGCCTGCGACATATTTTTCCTTCTTTATAAAAGCCCAGAAGCATTGCATTTGCAGCAACGCCTGAAAAAAAAGCCGTTGTAAAAGCAGCGCTGCACCTGTTTCCGAGATTGCCGAACTTAAAAAACGGCCTGGCAAATGCAGCAAGATTTTTTGTCCAGCCCGAAGCTTCAATTATCTGGCCTGCCACAAGGCCCGCGCAGATAAAAAGCATAAGACGAAAAAGCGGCCATAAAAGCCTTGATATAACTTTTTGACAGCTTAAAGCATCAGTTATATATATTCCAAAAATCAGTATTACAGCAGAAATCGTCAAAGAAACAGTTAGAGACCAAAATTCCGGTTTAGCTTTTTGTTGAGTCATTTTTTTTCTGTTTTGCAATAATAAGTGTCCAGTAATTCGGCTGTATTTTACTAAATTCTTTGATATCCCTTACAATTTCTTCTTCAGGAAGCCCGCAGTTTAAGACTCCCACACTGTAATTATATAGCATGGATTCATTAAGCGCTGAATCTATGTCCTTAATATTTCGGTATGCTTTGAGAAAAACAACAGATTCCGGCTTGACTGAAAGCTTCCTCAGATGGTCTCCACCCCTGGCTCCGGAAACAATTAAAAGTGATTCTTCGCCTTCCACCAGTGGAATATTCAGGCAGGAAGCCGCTGCCTGGTATGAAGTTATACCTGGTATGGTTTTTATATTCACATGGGAAGCTGACTTTCTGATATGTTTTAATATATAACCATAAGTGGAATATGTCATGCAATCCCCTAAACTTAGAAAAGCAACATCTTTCCCGAGTTCAAGCTCTTTTATAATTGTCAGGGCATTATCTTTCCATGCCCTTTCAGTCTCTTTTTTATTTCTGGTCATTGGAAAAGAGAGCATTTTCACTAAAGTTGTTTCAGGAATATGGGGTCTGGCAATGCTCACCGCCAGGCTGTAACTGTTTTTTGTAGACGCTGCTGCAAAAATCACATCCACCTTATTTAATACTTTAGAAGCCTTTAGCGTGATCAAATCAGGGTCACCCGGTCCAACGCCTATGCCGTATAAAGTTCCTGTTTTTGTTTTGTTCATTATATACTCGTCATCCACTTATTTATAGGCTTTAAGATAATGATTTTGGGAAGGATAGAGGGAGGAAGGCGTACTCGTCGTACGTCAAGGACCGATAACACACCCAAAATCTTTATCTTAAAGCCTATACCAGTTTTGCCAGGGCATTTACCACACTTGCGGCAATGTTTGAACCGCCCTTCCTTCCAATATTAGAAATATAGGGTTGTTGGTCCATTGCGATGAGATTAGCTTTCGATTCCGCAGCATTTACAAACCCCACTGGAAGTCCTATGATCAGAGCCGGTTTTGCCTTTTTCCTTTTTACGAGTTCAATAAGCCGCAAAAGGGCTGTGGGAGCATTTCCAATCACATAAATGCCATTTTCCATGTCCGGTATGGCTGCATCAACTGCTGCTTTTGCCTTGGTAGTTCCGGTTTTTAATGCGATCCGGCCTACTTCGGAATCAGTCATAAAACATTTGACTTCTGTGCCGAATCGTTCAAGATCGCTTTTTCTGATTCCCACTCTTGCCATGTTGGTATCCGTAATAATATTTTCTCCATTTTTTATAGCCTCCAGCCCCCTGGCTATGGCATGTTTGTGAAAACGAACAGATTCCACATATTCAAAATCGGCCGATGTATGTATCATCCTTCGCACAATAGACCACTGATCAAAAGAAAAATGATGTGGAGGAGCTTCTTTATCTATTATTTTGAAACTTAACTCTTCAATCTCTTCTGGTTTCATTATTTCAACATCTTTCTCGTTTATGGAAAAGAAAGGGCATCTTCACTAAAACCTAAATTGAGCGATTTTTGGCTTGATCTGCACTGATCTCTTCCCCAAAAATCGTTCAACTTAGGTAAAAACATCAGGATAAAGGATTTTGCCGATTTCATATATTCCTTTAAGAAGCCTTAAAGTCGGTCGCGATACAATCATCTCATCGATAATATATATTTTATTTTCTTTTATTGCCTTTATTACTTTAAAGCCCGGTTCTTTTTTAATAAGAGATATTGTGGGGCGGTTCATAGCTCCGGATTGCGCAAGATAAACATCTATTTCACAAGCTTTAGACAATATGCGCTCCTTTCCGTAGGCAGCTATATTTGTGCCTCTTACCGATTTTGCATCATTGGCGATGTTTATTCCCCCTGCTGTTTCAAGCGCAAAGATCGCCATTGAATTGGGTGAAAAAGTCTTCATTTTGCTGTGTATAGCCTCAAAATAAACTCTTTTTTTTCTGCACACAGTCTTTGTTAACGATTTAAAAACAGACACGCTTTCCTTAAAACCCCTGATCATCTCTGATGCTTCTTCCTGTTTTCCTGTAAGGATTCCAAGCGCCATCCAGTAATTGAACATATCATCGACCGTGCCGGGCTGCAAAGATGCGACCGTGATCCCGCTTTTTTCAAGCCTTGCCATAAGGTCAGGATACCCTCGATCAATCATTGGTCTTATCAAAACCAGATCCGGGCCGGCTGCTAAAAATTTTTCCGGATCATCATGATATGAGAAAACAGCCTTTTTCATAGCTTCAGGAGGAAAAACTTCATGCCTGGAAACACCGATTATCTCTTTATTCAGCCCCAATGCAAACAGGTTTTCAGTATGTGCGCCGTAAAGAGAAATAATGCGCGAAAACTTCTTTTCAACCGGAATCCTCCTGCCGTTTTGATCAACTACAATCCTTTCACCCGCAACGCCAAAAGATTTTGTATAGTCCTGAGCATAAACTACGACTGATAAACAAGATAAAATAATAGTCAGTACTTTTATATATTTAAAATAATGTAACAATTCAGCCTTCACCCTATCCACCTGAGTATTTACCTTATTTTTTAAAAACAACCTGCATGGAATCGGAATAGGGTTCAAAATATACTTTTGCATCTACATCAAAAACAGATTGAAGCGTATCCCGGTTTAAAATTTCATCAGTATTTCCATGGGCAACGATACTCCCCTGTTTTATAAATAACAGATAGTCGCAGTAGATTGCCGCAAGATTAATGTCCTGCAGCACCGCAATCACAGTCCTTTCTTCTTTGCTAACCCTTTGTGCTGCAATCTTGAGAAGGTTTAAGGAATAATTAACATCCAGATTTGAGGTCGCCTCATCTAAAATCAGAACCGGCGTATCCTGAGCAAGCGCCCTGGCAAAAACTACCCGCTGCCTCTCTCCTGAGCTAAGTTCCGTAATAAAGCGATCCTTAAATTTATAAATTCCGGTTTTTTTCATAATGTCATATACAATCCTGTAATCTTCCGGAGACGGAACAGAAAACCTGGGAATATATGGATATCGCCCCATCATGACAATTTCTTCAACTGTAAACGGAAAGTTTATATAAAAATTCTGAGGGACCAGAGCTATTTCCATTGATAATTCTTTTTTTGAATATAAAGAAAGATCTTTCCCTTTATAAGTGATGTTTCCGGATACAGGTTTCTTGTGTTTTGTAATAAGATCGACGAGGGTGGTCTTTCCACAACCATTTGGACCTATTATCCCGTAAAATTTTCCGGTTTCGATGTCGATAGTAAGGTCGTCTATTACCCTCCTCTCTTTATGAAAAAATGACAGTCTTTTAATTTCAATTGTCATGTTCAACTATCTGTCCCTGCCACTTGCCTTTTTCGAAAAATATAGCAGAAAAAAGGCCCGCCTATCAATGCTGTAAGCACACCTATTGGAATTTCACTGGGAAGAATAGCTCTGGTTACTGTATCAGCACACAATAACAGTATGGCTCCGGCCAGCATTGAAACCGGAATCAGTTTTCGGTTATCCGGCCCGGTTAAAAACCTCACCATATGAGGAACCAGAAGTCCTACAAATCCTATAATTCCCGATACGGAAACACAGATTGCAGTTATCAGTGATGCGGTAACAAGAAGAATAAGGGTCAACTTTCCGGTGTCCACGCCCAGGGAAGAAGCTGTTCTGTTGCCAAGAGACATTAAATTAAGATCTCTTGCATAAAAAATAATGATTAAAAACCCGAGACATAAAAATGAAGATGTTATAAAGACATCCGCCCATGTCCTTGAAGCAAAACTTCCCATAAGCCAGAAGATAATTATTGAAACCTGCTCGTCAGCCACATACTTTAAAAAACTTATTCCGGCTGACAGAATAGCAGCAACTATTATTCCGGAGAGAATCAGGTTGTTGGATGATAAACCTCCGCCGGCAGATGAAAGATAGATAACGAAAAACAAGGTTCCGGCCGCGCCTATGAAAGCAAAAACAGGAACAGAACAGGCACCCAGGCCAATTTGATCAAAAAGTACGATATTAAAAAAAAATGCCAGAGAAGCTCCAAAGGCGGCACCTGCAGATACCCCCAGTGTGTATGGATCAGCCAAAGGATTAAGCAGGATGCCTTGAAAAACAGCGCCTGATACTGCAAGTCCTCCTCCTACCACTGCGGCAGTTAATATGCGCGGCAAACGCACATCTATCACAACTACAGGAAGGATTTCATCCATTTGTTCAAGAAGACTTGTTTGACCGAATATTTTAGCAAAAATAATTTTTGCTACATCAATAAAAGAAAGATGGATATATCCCATACATGCGGAAATTACAATTAACCCGCTCAAAGCCATGGTCAACAGCAATATCTGGATTCCAGTCGCCTTTTGAAGCCTGTTTTTGAAGCCGTGCGATTTTTTCTGTACTTTTATTGTCATTCTTTTTTAAAAATGCACCAATACTGTCTTTAAATGTGCGACCCAGATATCAACAATGTCATTATATTCAGCCGTTCCTTTAAGCACAGGCACGCACTTTATCCCAGCCTTTGTAAGTATGCTCTTCCATGAATCATCTTCATCTCCCGCCATGTCATTTCGGGCATGATCACCTGCCACCGACATAAAGGGCATAAGATAGGCTTTTTTGATTTTTTTCTTAAGAAGTAAACCTTTAATATCATCTATGGTTGGCGCACCTTCAACAGTACCCACAAAGATATTCGGGTCTTTTTGTTGGAAATGATACATCATGGCAGCGTAAAATGCATTTCCCGGATGGTGAGTACCATGGCCCATTAGTACAACCGCATCTTCCTTTTTTCTGTCTTTTGGTATATTCTTGATAATTGTTTCCGTTACTTTTACAAGATCATCTTCTTTCCCAAGAAGGGGGTAGCCTACAAGAATACGCTCAAAGCCTCCTGACATCTGCCCAAATGCATAGGCATTCTGTACAAGTTCGTGGTATTCTTCTCCGGCTATGGTGTGCAAAGACTGTACTGCCACATGGGTAAATCCATCATCCATCATCTTTGCCAGAGCCATCTCCGTGGAATCTAATTGCTTGCCTTCTTTTGCTAATTTATGGCGTATGATATGTGAAGTATATGCCCATCTCACCGGCACGCCCGGGAAAGCATTTTTTACCCTTTTGTCAATGTTTTTAAAAGAAACCTGTGCTTCAGACATGCTGGAACCAAAGGCAACCAGCAAGATTCCTTTTTTCATGGGTTGTTTGTGCCCATGGCCTTCGGCTGCAACAACAGTACATAAAGTCATGGTTAAAATAAGAGAAAAAACTAAAATAGTAATTTTCCTTTTCATAATTACATCCTCCTTTAAGGTTATTTATCACTCACACAATTGGATCTCACGTCCCGTAAGCCTAAGCCCTGAATCATTGGCATTCTCAGCAATCAAACAAACAATGCGTTTCATCCCCTTTGTTGTCAGCAACCACCATGCGTCCATGACATCGAAATGGCCGGATATTGAAGAGACAATCTCCACCTTATCTGCCTTGATCTTTAAGTTCTTAACCGCTTCTGTCATATCAAAATCTTTTTCTATGTTTTCTTTTCCAACAACGTAAACAATTACCCCTGTCTTCATTTTTCACCTCCTTCGTGTCTTATAGCCTGGGGCAAAAAAAAACCCCGAATCGAAATTAATCGATCCGGGGATATCCCTTTTTTATCCTCAAAATCCAATAGTGCGCTTTTAAAAGTCCACGAAATTCACACCATATGTTACAGACAGGTCTTCTGGCTCTCGGATCCTCCTACTTGCCGCGCCTTCCCTCCTGGCTTTTGCCAGGCAGTGGCATCAATTGCGGCGTTCGTCCCCGATTACAGCGGCGGGCCCGCTCCCGATTTGCACGGGATTCCCTATTAAGCCCCATGGGGCATCATATAACATCATTACAATATATAAAAAGCCACATCAATGTCAAGAAAAATTTGAATCCAGGCGGACTTTCCCATAGAAGAATACAGTCATAAACGATGGGCTGTCTATTTTATCAGTCGTAGCGCTTCTCTAAATTCAGGGGTCCCGGCTCTTGCAAGCAATTCGTAGATAAGCATCTCGGTTGATGTTATTGTAATGCCATTATGCCGCATTCTGTTTAAGGCAATCTCCCAATCATGACTAGAACGAGATGATGTCGCATCACTTACAACATGGACTTTGTAGTCGGATATTGCATGCAAAGCTGTTTGCGCCACACAAATGTGTGCCTCAAGACCAGTGATAATAAGCG
>DAOUSD010000203.1 GCA_030627405.1 Deltaproteobacteria bacterium | reverse complement strand
CAGAGTTGCAGAGGCTGCTGAGCTTATTGGTCTTAACCTGGATGATATTATTGTGAATGTCCAGGGGGATCAGCCCCTTCTTGACCCCCGATGTATTGACGATCTTGTAAAACCCTTTTTTACAATTCCGGATCTTGAGATGAGCACACTTGCTTTTAGGATTATTAATAAAGATGAAATAACAAATCCAAAGGATGTTAAAGTTACATTTGACGACAGGGGCTTTGCTCTGTATTTTTCCAGATCGCCGATACCTTTTTGTCGTGATTCATCAACCGGCTATGATATTTATAAGCATTTGGGTATTTATGCTTATACCAGACAATTTTTAGAGGTATTCAGAAAACTTCCATATGGAAACCTGGAAGTCATAGAGAAATTAGAGCAGCTCAGGGCAATTGAGCATGGTCATAAAATCATGGTGGTTGTAACTCCTTATGATTCTCCGGAAGTAGATTTTCCTGAGGATATTGAAAGAGTTGAGAAGATTCTTTCAAAGTCCTCCTGACCACTGACTCTCTGATCACTGATTGATATCCTGTTCTATAATAGCTCCAGGTTCTGTGATTGTGCTTTCAGTTGCGGTTTTTGGTTGTACCTGAGTTGCCCGCGTGGAGATAATTTTCTTTTCAATATTTTTTTTTAATTGATTCAGTTTCCGGTCATAAATTTTTTGTTCATTTTTAAGTGTGGAATTAAGTGTTTCTTTGTCTACTTTTATTGACGACAGCTTTGAAATATCAGATTTTAGTTTATTTAGTTCAATAGATATTTTATCCGCATTTTTAGACAGGTTCGCCATTTTCTTATTAAATTTAGTATCAAAGGTCTTTAGTTCAGATGAAATGTTTTTCAGGTCATTGCTGATAGATGAAGATTTTTTTTCGATTTTAGATATTGAATTGTTAAACCCTTTATTATCGGTTTTTCTGGCAGACCTTATGTATTTTATTGCGGTTGTTGCTTCGTCTGATTTTGTCTGTAAGGAAGAAGTATGATTTTCGATTTTGGAAAACGAATCCTCGAGTTGTTTATATTTTGAGATTAAGTTGGATAATTTTTCTTCCAGATCCTTTGAAAGATTGTTAACTTCCGTGGTTCCGGTATCGTGAATCGTTGCTACTCTCTTTTTTATATCAAGATATGCTAAAAAAATTATAATACCTATAAGACATGGTATTAAAACTGTAATAAAAGTGATTCTATTACTTAGTTTTTCTATACGTGTGTTTTCCATTTCCTCCTGGAACCGGTGATCCTGGCTTTCATCATCAATACCAATCTTAAAATTTGATGTATCCTTTTCTTCCATTATATACTCCTTAATTTTACAATCCAAAACCCCTGAACCCGAACCCTTATTCCCATTCTATTGTGCTTGGCGGTTTTGAACTAATGTCATAGACAACCCTGTTTATTCCTTTTACCTCATTTATAATTCTGTTTGAGATATTTCCAAGAAGCTTATGAGGTAATCTTGCCCAGTCTGCCGTCATTGCATCCTTGCTGGTAACTGCGCGGATAGCTGCAATATTTTCATATGTTCGCTTGTCGCCCATTATGCCCACACTTTTTACAGGCAGAAGAACGGCAAATGACTGCCATAACTTTTTATAATATCCATTATTTTTTATCTCTTCAAGTAAAATAGCATCTATTTCTCTTAATATTGAAAGCCGCCGGCTTGTTACTTCTCCAATTATTCTGATGGCAAGACCGGGGCCGGGAAATGGTTGCCTCCAGATAAATTCTTCGTGAAGTCCTAATTCTTTGCCTAGCAGGCGGACCTCATCCTTAAAAAGGTATTTTAATGGCTCAATAAGTTTTAGTTTCATTTTTTTTGGCAGACCACCTACATTGTGATGAGATTTTATAATAGATGATGGCCCGCCAAAAGCAGATACAGATTCAATAACATCAGGGTAAAGCGTTCCCTGGGCTAAGTAGTCAACATCCTTTATTTTACTGGCTTCAGCTTCAAATACATCCATAAATATTTTGCCGATTATTTTTCGCTTTTTTTCAGGATCAGTTATATCAGCCAATGCTTTTAAAAACTTGCTTTTTGCATTAATAAACCTGATGCTGATTTTAAGATGTTGTTTAAGATTTTTTTTCAGTTTATCTGCTTCATTCTTCCTGAGAAGACCGTTGTCAACAAATATACAGGTAAGATTTTTCCCTATTGCCTTGTGTATAAGCAAGGCTGTAACACAGGAATCCACTCCACCGCTTAAACCAAGAATAACTTTTTCTGATTTTATCGTTTCTTTAATTTGCAATATCGAGTCCCCGGCAAATGATTTCATGGTCCATGAGCGTTTACAGCCGCATATATCAAAAAGAAAATTGCGAAGAATAGTATTTCCCTTTTGTGTGTGTTGAACTTCAGGATGGAACTGGACCCCATAATAATTTTTATTTTTATTAACAGTTGCCGCTATTTCCGTATTTTCCGTAGAAGCCGTTATCTTAAATCCTGCGGGCAGCTTAAGTATTGAATCGCCGTGACTCATCCAGCATTTTGTTATTTCATCTACATTTTTGAATAGACCTTTTTGAGTTTTAATTTTAAGTTCAGCAAAGCCATATTCGCGTTTTTTCGCCTTTTTTACAGTTCCGCCCAAAGAATGTATCATAAACTGCATTCCATAACATATTCCAAGCACAGGTATGCCAAGATCAAAGATCGCTCTGTCGATTTCAGGACTCTGTTTTTCGTAAATGCTTGCCGGTCCTCCCGATAGTATTATGCCTTCAGGTTTAAGAGATCTTACATAATCAATATCAGTATCTGGCGATAATATTTGACAGTATATATGACATTCGCGAACACGGCGAGCTATCAACTGATTATATTGTGAGCCAAAATCTATTATGATTATCATGACATGTCCTTAATTTTAATATGGCAGTAAAGTTTATAGGATTTGCGCAAACATTTTGAATATGTTAAACACCTCGAAAAATGTCAACTTTAATTTAATATGAATAATATTATCATCCAGATATATGAAGTTCAAACTGCATCTGAAGCTGAAAAACTCATCGAACTTGGGGTGGATCATATCGGCAGTGTCATTGTTTCCGAAAGAGAATGGCGGATTCCGATTATTAAAGAGACAATAAACTTTATAGATTCTACAGGTTCGAAGAGCAGCCTGATCATGCTTTTCAGTGAGCTGAATAATATCTTTCGAGTACTGGATTATTACAGGCCGGATATACTTCATTTTTGCGAAGACATAGCAAGCCTTTACAGTATATATGGAAACTGTGAAGATTTGATACTTTTACAGCAAAATATTAAAGAAAAGTTTCCTGAAATCAAGCTTATGCGTTCTATCCCGATAACTCAGCCCGGAATGAAAAATCAGGTTGCATCAATTGAATTTGCACGGATGTTCGAGCCCGTAAGTGATTGTTTTTTGACCGATACATTGCTTGTAAAATCATCTGGTTCCGGCTTGAAAAACCAGCCGGTCGAAGGTTTTGTCGGTATAACCGGCAGGGCGTGTGATTGGGATATAGCTGCCGAGCTGGTCGAATCAAGCAGCATACCTGTTATTCTTGCAGGAGGCCTGTCGCCTGATAATGTGTTCGATGGTATCAAGCGTGTTTGTCCTGCCGGTGTGGACAGTTGCACAGGAACCAATTCTTTAGATTTTAAAGGAAAGCCCATAAGGTTTCAAAAGGATTTTGAAAAGGTAAAGCAGTTCGTTGAAGAAACGCGCAGAGCTGAAAAAATAGTTATTGACTAGTCAACCACTCGACCAATATAGGCTTTAAGATAATGATTCCGGGAAGGATAGGGGGGAGGAATTCTAATACATGTATGAAAGCAGTGACCTGAGAAAAGGTCTTAAAATTGAGATTAATGGTGAACCATATATTATTGTGCAGTTTAATTTTGTTAAACCAGGGAAAGGCAAGGCTTTTTACAAATGCAAGCTAAAGAATATGCTTTCAGGCGTTATATTTGATCAGACATTTAGATCCAGTGAAAAATTCAAAGAGGCAAACCTGGAAGAGCAGGAGATGGAATATTTATATTCAGACGGTAACAATTACTGCTTTATGAACACATCAACTTATGACCAGGAATTTCTCTCTGAAGACCAGGTCGGTGAGTCTCTTAAATTTTTAAAGGAAAATACGATATGTAATGTTCTTTTTTTTGACGGCAGAACAATAGGAATTTCATTGCCGAATTTTGTTAATCTCAGGATTGTCGAAACTGATCCATGGGTTAAGGGTAACACAGCCGCAGGCAGCACAAAACCTGCAACACTTGAGACCGATTATGTTATTCAGGTGCCGCCTTTTGTTGAGAAGGGTGAACTTGTTAAAATCGATACCAGAACCGGTGAATATGTGGAGCGGGTAAAGGAGTAAATTCAATCTTCAATCTTAATAATACCTAAATTGAGCGATTAGCTGTTAGCAATTAGCCGTTAGCTCTTATGAAATATGCATTTGTATAATTATTTATTAATCACCCATCGGGTGAAATGTTATTATTTAATAACATCTTGATATAGTTTGACTAATAGCT
>DAOUSD010000106.1 GCA_030627405.1 Deltaproteobacteria bacterium | reverse complement strand
TCTTTAGGCTCACTTATACGCGAGTTTCAGACGTTCTTAAATTTAATTGTCCGCTGCCTCAGGTTAATCTCATATTCGAGTTTTCAAATTTCTGATTAATGAAGCGCCCAACTTTGTTTTGTGGAGATTATGATCCGTTTGGGAGAGAAGAGTATATACAGCCATTTCATTGGCCCAGTATAGTTACAATCCGATCGAGAAGAATATCTGCAACCTCGTCTTTTTCCATTTCAGGAAGCGCCTCGGTTCTCCCGTCTTTATAAAAAAACGTAACTTTGTTGGTATCTGAGCCGAAACCGGATGAGGGCCGGCCGACAAGGTTGCCTACAATTATATCAAGATTCTTTCTATCAAGCTTATCAACTGAGTTTTTTTCAAGGTTCTCTGTTTCTGCTGCAAATCCTACAAGCAGCCGGTTCTCTTTTCTCCTGCCAACTTCTTCCAGGATATCCTGAGTTTTTTGCAGAGACAAAACTATTTCATCTTTTTCCTTCTTAATTTTCTGCTTACAAAAATCAACTGGTCTGTAATCTGAAACCGCTGCTGCTTTTATAATAATATCTGCATGTTCCATATGCTCAAACACAGCAATGGCCATATCCTCCGCAGAACGTACCCTGATTACAGTTACATTTAGCGGGTCTGAAAGGCCTGTGGGGCCTGTTACAAGGACAACCCTGCCCCCTCTTTTCTCAGCAGCTCCTGCAATCGAATAACCCATCTTGCCTGATGATGGGTTGCTCAGAAACCTGACCGGATCAATGTATTCCTGAGTTGGACCGGCAGTTACAAGTATATTTTTACCTTCCAGGTCTTTTGGTGAGAGGCGAAATAATAACCTGTCTAGTATATATTCCGGTTCAGGAAGGCGGCCGAGCCCGCTTGTACCGCAAGCAAGTTCTCCGGACTCCGGTTCTATGACAAAAAGTCCATCCTCCCTTAATCTATCAAGATTTCTTTGAACCGCCCTATTCCGGTACATATTTGTATTCATGGAAGGGCAAATTATCACCGGAGATGTAACTGCAAGTACCAGTGTGCTAAGAGCATCATCTGCTATTCCATTTGCTATCTTGCCAATAATATTTGCTGTTGCAGGAGCTATAAGCAGGGCGTCTGCCTTCTCAGCCCAAACTATGTGCCCTATATGCTCGCTTCTGCTTCCAGCTTTCTCAAAAAGACTTGAGCAAACCGGCCGGCCTGATAATGCTTCAAAAGTCAGCCGACCAACAAACGCCTCAGAATTCTCAGTCATAAACACCTTGACATTTGCGCCGTGTCTTTTAAGAAGTCTTAATAATTCTACACTCTTGTATGCTGCAATACCTCCGCAAACACCAAGCAGAATATTTTTATTTTCTATAAGTTTCATAAATTTATTTTAGCAACCATGACTCATCAACCTCATTAAGCCTCGGCACAAGCCATATTTCAACATGAGTATTAAATTTTTCAGTAATTTTAATCATACAGCTTCTGTTTTCCTTCTGAAACAGCATAATACTTAGAGGAGACGATTTAAATGACCCTAAAATCCTCCAGTTATCCTTAGCCATGCTGTTTTTAAAAAATTTAATCAATGAATCGAGCTTTACCCTACCTTTGTAAGCATTAACGCCTGTTATAAAACCCGAAGTTTCAAATATAAAAGTTAACTCCTTGTCAACTTTTAACTCGCTTGGTACAAGCACATCTCCGAAGTCACAATATAAAGGATAGGATGACCGTCCCTTTTCTCCTTTTGTTAAGGATTTTGAATTCTTCTTGCCGGATTTTAAAACTGCGCACCCATTAACTAAAACAAAAAAAGCAGTCATTATTCCAATAAATGCCAATGCAGTTCTTATTCGCTTTGATTTTGTCATATTCATACCTCCTTGTTGGTAGCCAACTTTTTCAATTTTTGCAGCATGTTATAACTTAGTTGCAGATAAATCCATTTCCCGAATAACTTTTCAAGGATTTCTCTATCTTTTTTTTGCTTTTCATTAAGTTTCTTCTCGACTTCAGAAAGTAGATCATTAAGCTCCCGGCTTTCAGAATCATGCTTCAACAGGTGTCTGTAAATCTCAACTGCTTTTGCAAAATAACCCTGCTTTGCATATACATTCGCCATGGTTTTTGTATAAAACTCAGTTTGATTATTCATCTTTTAACTTTATGCTCACTGTTATTTTTAAGCTTAAATATCACCTCGCCTTCAGATATAAGGCCGAGTTCACGTCTAACCACATCCTCAATATATCCGGTGTCATGTTCCAATCGATTGATTTCACGATATAAAGAAAGATTATCCATGCTAATTTTAGCATTTTTTTCTATCAACAGGTGTCTCTCTCTTTTTAGCAGGTTAAGATCAACCAGTCCATTATCACCGAAAATGATAAATAAAAGCAAAGAAAATATAACCAGTGTTGATAAAGATAATAGAATTTTTTGCTTCAAACTCACTTTAAGCCCTGTAAAAAATGTTCAAGTTTGTTCAAGTTCAAGGAAGGCGAAAATTTTAAATGCAGGAATACAGCTTAGCTCATAGCTCTTAAGCTCATAAGATAAAAAAGGCATAACAGCTTAGCAGCTTAACAGCTAACATGGCCTGACGCCGGCACGAAGTGAAGCTTTAGCGCTATTTGGGCAAAAGGAGGTGTTTTGCAAAGGTCTCATTTTATTCTCCTGCTCTTTTTAACAACGCTCAAGACTTTCTCAAGCTCCGGACTCCTGATAAAAAAAGAAAAAGAACCATAGAAAACAAGACCGGCAAATATACTGCCAATGAGTCCGAAAAAAAGGCCGATTAAAGTTTTGTCCCCTGATGGTATAATTAATAGTGCAATCGCCCAGACAACCACCCCCATTATAAAGGAACCTGCAATTGTTTTGCAGGCGGATTCAGTAATACTTTTCCATCCCAACAAGCCAAGCTTGACCTTTAATGCACGGGCAAGGAGCCAGAAATTAAGCATGGAAGCCAGCGAAGTTGCAAGCGCAAGCCCTCTGTAGCCCATATACTGCATAAGAACAATACTGAATATTATGTTTGCGACAACAGATATTGCAGCCATCCGTACCGGCGTTTTAGTATCCTGAAGAGCATAAAATGTTGAAACAACTATCCGTACAGCCGAAAATGCCCACAGACCAATACCATAATATAAAAGAGCCGATGCCGTCAATCTTGTGGTTTCAGCATCAAAAGCCCCTCTTTTAAAAAGCAGCTCAACTATAGGCTCTCTTAGAACTATAAGTCCCACCATGGAAGGAATTGTAATAAAAAAAATCAATCTCATGGCATAGGCAAAAGTATCCCTGAGAGAATCGTAATCCTGAGCAGATGCCTGCCTTGAAAGGCTCGGTAGTACGGCTGTTGCTGTTGCTATAGCAAAAATTCCCAGAGGAAACTGAACCAGCCTGTCAGCATAGTAAAGATACGAAACGCTCCCTTCGGGCAGCAAAGAAGCCAGAAGAGTCCCGATTAATATGTTAATCTGATAAACTGCTGCGCCAAATACAGTAGGAAGCATCAGCAAGCCTACCTTTTTCATCATGGGATGATATGTTTTGGTTTTTTCCCAGAAATAAAAACCTTTTTTCATAAGGAATGGAAGCTGAAGTGCCAACTGTAAAAAACCGCCTATCAGAACCCCGATGGCAAGGCCTGTTACCGGTTCAGCCATGTGAGGAGATATAAAAAGAACAGCACATATCATGGCAAAATTCAAAAAAACAGGGGCAAGAGCCGGTGCGGCGAAATGGCCTAACGCATTAAGAATACTCATACAAATAGCGACAAGGCCTATAAAGAAAATATACGGGAACATAATACGGGTCAAAGTAACCGTAAGTGAAAATTTTTCAGGTGAGACAGTAAAACCCGGAGCTATTATACGTATTATTATCGGAGATAAAAAAATACCGATAATGACGGTAATAACCAATATTGCGGAAAGCAGCCTTATTGCAGACCTTGCTAATTTAAAGGCTTCATTCTTACCTTGATTTGTAAGGCATTCAGTAAAGACAGGAAGAAATGCAATGCTCAGAGAACCCTCGGCAAAAAGTCTTCTTAATAGATTTGGAATTCTGAAAGCCACAAAAAAGGCATCCGAGCTTAGTCCTGCCCCAAAGAACCAGGCTATTACAACATCTCTTATGAAGCCGAAGATACGGCTTAATAAAGTTGATGCACCGACAACGCCTGCGGCTTTTGTTACACGAGTATTTTCAGACATATAAATAAAATACAGGGAACAGAAAAAATATTTCTATAGATTTCCAGATAAATAATTGTAAGCGTTCACGAAACGTTGAAATTGGAAATTGGAAATTTGGCCTACATGTTTTTGTACTGTTCTTCCCAATTTCCAATTTCTATTTTAATCTCTCCCAAATTTCTACTTTCCAATTTCAAGTTTCAAGCCGTGAACGGCTACAAATAATTAAACTACGACCTGCTAACACGCCTGCCTTACTCTGAATCCTCGATCTATCCCGATGTTAAAGCACAATATTTCTTTTCCCGCTACCATACGTCTTTGCGGCATGCTGACTTCTCCAGTCATCGTTTTAAGATCAAAAATTACCACGTATCCCTCATTGACGCGCTCGGTTAGAAGATATTTGCTGCAAAGCTGATCAATCGCCTTTTCAATAGTCTTATCAAGGCTTGAACGATTTATTTTGGTCTCAATAATGTACTTTCGACCATGATAGGTTAACAGAATATCGATTCTTCCTAATCCTGTTGGCGTCTCAAAACGAAGTTCGCCTTTTCCTCCCTCTACAAACTGATACAGCCAGGCAGTAAGCAGGAATTGTCCTGTTTTCTCGTATGGTTTTTGGCTTGCGTAAAACGCGTTTACGCCTATCTGCATGATATATTCCTCAAAATCAGATAAAATGGCTTCCATATTTAAAAGCCCATCAGAAGTAAAATAGGACTTAAGTGAAGTATCTGCGGTTGCTCCGGATTCTCGAAAAAAAGCCTTTAAAAATCGTCTTTTGTATATTGCATTTGCTACAACAGCTTTATCATTTGCTTCTTTGATCAGACCGTATTGTTCCAGCCAGGATTGATCCTCGTCATCCGGATTATAGTCAACTCCGTTGAAAGTGATCTGAACAAAGCTCTCTTTATATAATTTTGCTTTTTCAAGAAGATTATCAAAGTGACTATTCCTTTCTTTAAGCATATGCCTTATCCCATTTTCCACATCTTCAGCAGTGATCGGGTCTGTAGTTTCAGGTTTTATATCAACCGTCAGAATAGTCCCAAGACGGTTTACCAGCCAGGGTTGTCCGGATGTTTCATCAAATACTTTTTTTACAGCTTCTTCCGTAAAGAGCTGGTTTGTCTCTTCTGTATATTGAGCATAAAGATCACGGACATTTTTCAGGGTAAATGGGGGGAGTTTGACCTGGTCTGCGATGTTAAAAGGGGAGACACCGCCTACAATCAGTTTGGTGATGTTGCGTATTCCCACTAGCCCTATGGAGTAAAGGGCTTTGTCGGTCTGCTTTTTGTATCTTTGATAGAGTTCCCTCAATGTGGTCAGGAAATTTTCCAATTCACTTAGGGGGATGCCGTCGAATTCGTCTATGAAGATAACGATTTTTTTAAATTTTACCATTTGATTTAGTTCTTCAAATAATTCGCGAAAGCAGGTATGGTCGAAAATATTATGCGAATCCAGGTATGCCCTCACCGCATCAAGCCTCGGGCAATCCACATGCGCCAGCCTGCTTACCAGTTGTCGGTAAAGATCTTTTTGAATCAATTGATAAAATCTCTGTGAATTGAGGTTCTTGTAATCCTGAAAGCTAAGAAGGATGGCCACATGGGCAGCATCCTTCTCCAGTTCATGGCAAAAGTCTTCAAAAAAGGTGGTCTTGCCGCTCTGTCTCGGGGCAAAAATGGAAAAGTACCTTCCCAGATCAACCATGGTTTTGATATTCTGGTTCTTTGTATTAACCACGTTTTCCAACTCAATATGGTATGACATTTTAGGATCAACTGTCCCAGAGTCTTCAAAGATACGTTCCGGTTTCTTGTAATTCATCCTTGCTTTCCTTAGTTTTTCAAAAAAAGACAGGCGCACTTCTTCCGTATATTTTTCTATGGTGTAAGCATTTAATATCTAATGATCAATTTTTAACATTACTTCCATAATAATATCAATGGCAAGTTTTTTGCGGAAAAGCAAACTTGAACCTAAAATGTTCGCAATTCTGGGTCTGGGTGAAAGTTTTACCGGAGGATTACCTATAATTTACCTTGATTTCAGGTAGTTGTTGTGTTAGAAATTGTGAAAATTTATAATGCAGCCTTAAATTGAAATCCGAATCATTAAGCAGCATACATGTAATTGTCACGTTGTAGTAGTATTAGCGCCGACCTGTTCGGTGCTTCGTAATTTTCCGCAATAATATAACTGTAAATAATTATTCTTGCCAAGGCATTTACAATATATCTACTTTTAAGATCGACTCTTTTTTCTCAAAAATATCTCTGATATCAGGGATATC